>NZ_BCBD01000012.1:0-56063 GCF_001320345.1 Pseudomonas sp. NBRC 111127
AACACAGTGCCTGGCAGTGCCTGCTACCGCGTTGGAGTGGTGCGCATTATAGGGCGGCGTTTTTGTAGGTCAACCTTTAATTTCAATAATTTAGGTTTTCCGCAGAATCCCTGCAGCCGAGCAACAGCGTGCTCGCCCTGCACCCTGCCCTACACGCTAGCCAGCGCTACAAAACCTCTGCAGGGTACCTTGCCCATCACCCTGCTAATTGCGCACTATATTGCTCACCCCCCTCCAAGGAATGCCGCCCTTAAATGAACACCCAGCCCCGGAGCCTGGCCGCCACCCTCTTCCCGATAGGCTTGCTGCTGATTGCCATGGCATCGATCCAGTCAGGCGCTTCCTTGGCCAAAAGCATGTTCCCCATCGTTGGCGCACAAGGCACCACCACCCTGCGGCTGATCTTCGCCAGCATCATCATGCTGCTGATACTGCGCCCCTGGCGGGTTCGCCTGACCGCCAAAACCCTGCGCAACGTCATCATTTATGGCATGGCCCTGGGCGGCATGAATTTCCTCTTTTATATGGCACTGCAAACGGTGCCCATCGGCATTGCCGTGGCCCTTGAGTTCACCGGTCCGCTAGCCGTGGCGCTGCTGTCGTCGCGTCGACCCACCGACTTCCTTTGGATCGCATTGGCCATTGTTGGCTTACTGCTCTTGCTGCCAGCCGGCCATGGCGGGCAAGCACTTGACCCTGTGGGCGCAGCCTATGCGCTGGGGGCGGGTGTTTGCTGGGCACTGTATATCCTGTTCGGGCAACGCGCCGGCGCCGAGCATGGCATCCAGAGTGCCGCCCTGGGCGTTGTGGTAGCCGCCCTGTTCGTCGCACCTATCGGCATCGCCCATGCCGGCAGCGCACTGCTCACCCCGGCGCTGATTCCCGTAGCGCTCGCCGTTGCAGTGCTGTCGACCGCCCTGCCCTACAGCCTGGAGATGGTTGCCCTGACGCGCATTCCGGCGCGCACTTTCGGCACCCTCATGAGCATCGAGCCTGCATTCGGGGCGCTGTCGGGCCTTTTGTTCCTTGGCGAAGTTCTGACAGTCACCCAATGGCTGGCGATCCTGGCGATCATTGCGGCCTCTGTGGGCACTACGCTGTCGATGCGAAAAGAAACCAGCCCACCCATCGCCGCCGACTGATATGAGAAATATTTTCATTTGAGACCGTATTAGTGATTGTCGCGATCGGCCCCGCTGATTAAGCTGTCACGGCATCACGATCTTCACGCGCTCTACTGAAGCGAACCCTGGCGCTGAGGAAGCTCAGGAAGAACCGAAGCGATAACGACAGAGTCTGACATCGGATTCGCCCTGCATATAAGGACAGGAATGAAACGTATTTTTCTCATCCTGGCCATCTTGGCTATTGCTGGATGTGCCGCCACGGCCAAGACCGAGGTCAAGAAGGGCAAAAAGGGCCTGCATATCAATTGCTCCGGCCTTTCATCCTCGTGGGACAAGTGTTACAGCAAGGCTGCAAGCGCTTGCAGCACCCGCGGTTACCGGGTGGTCGCACGGTCTGGTGACAGCGACGAAGAAGACGGTGACTATTTGTTCGGCATCAACCCAGCGGGCTACACCAGCCGCAGCATGATCGTCATCTGCAAATAGCAGCAAGGGCAGCGCATCGGCTGCCCTCTTTGCCGCGCTTTACAGCGGCGCGGTGCGCGCTTCGAGCCAGCCAAGCGCCTCCCCTTTCAACAACGGGGCCAAACGCTCGCGCACGTGGGCATGATAGCCATTGAGCCACTCCAGTTCGCATTGGGTCAGTCGTTCGGGCAGGAGGCAGCGGGTGTCGATCGGGCACAGCGTCAAGGTCTCGAAGTTCAGGAAGTCACCGAAGGCGCTCGTGCCTGCTTCGCGGTTGACCACCAGATTCTCGATGCGTACCCCCCATTGCCCTGGCCTGTAGGTGCCCGGCTCGATCGAGCTGATCATGCCCGCCTGCATGGCCGTATGGGGCGCCGGTGCCGCCTGGTAGGCAATCACTTGCGGCCCCTCATGCACATTGAGGAAATAGCCCACCCCGTGCCCGGTCCCATGCCCGTAGTCGACCTGGTCCGCCCAGATCGGCGCGCGCGCAATGGCATCGAGCAGGGGCGACAGGATGCCACGGGGAAACGTGGCCCGCGACAGGGCGATCATGCCTTTGAGCACGCGGGTGCAGTCTTCCTTCTGCGCGTGGCTGGGAACACCCACCGGCACCATGCGAGTGATGTCAGTCGTCCCCCCCAGGTACTGCCCACCCGAATCGATCAGCAACAGCCCGTTGCCTTCGATGCGTGCATGCGACTGCTCGGTGGCGCGGTAATGCGGCATCGCACCATTGGCATTGAAGGCTGCAATGGTCGAAAAGCTCAGCGACACGAAATTCGCCCGCCGTGCACGTGCGGCACTCAATTGCTCGTCCACGGTCAGCTCGGTGACGACCTCTCGACCAAGGTTGGCTTCCAGCCAGGCGAAGAATTCGCACAATGCCGCCCCGTCTTCCTCCATGACCTGACGGATGTAGGGGAGATCAGCGTCACCCTTGCAGGCCTTGCTCAGGGTGGTGGGGTTCAGCCCCTCGACCAGCTCCACACCCACCGGCAAGTTGGCCAACAGGCTGCAGGTGACGCGTGCCGGGTCCACCAGCAGCCGGCTGCCTGCCGCCACGGCAGCCAGCGCCTGCCCTGCTTCGCTGTAATCGCGCACTTCGACACCGTCGCTCGCCAGTACCTGGCGCAGGTGCGCATCCACCTTGCCTTGGCCAACGAACAGCATGGCCTGCTGCTGGCTGATCAAGGCGAAGGCCAGAAACACCGGGTTGTATGAGACGTCGCTACCGCGCAGATTGAACAGCCAGGCGATGTCATCGAGGGTGGCAATGAAGTGCCAGTCGGCCCCCTTGGCCTGCATGGCCTGGCGCAACTGCGCGAGCTTTTGCGCCCGGCTCGTCGTGGCGTGCGGCTGCAAATGCTGATAGACCGGATTGCCAGGCAGCGCCGGGCGCCCGTCCCACACCTCGCCCAGCAGGTCCTGGTCGGTTACCAGCCGCGCCCCGCGCGCCTTCAGGCGCTCTGCCAATTGCCGCGCCGAGGCCAATGCCATGACGGCACCGTCGACTGCCACGGTGCCGTTGGGCTCAGCGTGCTCTCCCAGCCACTCCAGCGCGCCAGGCTTGCCCGGCGACAGCTTCATCAGCTCGATGCCACTGCCGGCCAATTCATGCTCGGCCTGTTCCCAGTAGCGGCTATCGACCCATAGCCCGGCAAACGCCGAGGTCACCACCAGTGTACCCACCGAGCCATGAAACCCCGACAGCCACTGGCGCCCTTGCCAATAGCCGGGCAGGTATTCGGAGAGGTGCGGGTCGGCTGAAGGCACCAGCAAGGCATCGATGTGCCTTGCCGCCATGGCCTGGCGCACCCGCACCAGGCGCTGTGGCACGCTGTGTTCAAAGGGGGTCTGCACGTTCATGCGCTCTCCTGCGGCTACATCACGGTTGATCCTATAGGCGGATAATGGAGCAGGCGCCAAAGCCCTGCAATCGCCCAGGCCCGAACCGGAACCGTCCTACACAAGGACCGCCGATCAAGTATTGATGAACTTCCCCAGGGTCACGGCTTCACACACTGTACATTCGCCACACACAGGCAGCAGACCATGCCCAGTGCCTGCCCCGCTAAAACTGCAGTCGTGCTGCTCGACACTCGGGAACATACCCCCGAGCATGAGCGGGCCGTGCACCTGAAGCTCGCCGAGGGCCTGGCACGCTTGCTGGGCTGCCCCCCTGTGCAGCCCACCCGGCTGCCTGTTGCCACCAACAACTGCTATTGCATCCCGACCGCAACCCTGACCGACACCGAGCAGGCTGCCAGCCTGGGCATTGTCAGTGAGTCCGATCTATTCGGCGGCGTGGTACCCTGCCCCTACATGGCCACCAAAGCCATTTCCCACCCCCTGCCTGCGGGAGCCTCCGGCCCTGAGGGCTGGACCGACGGCTTCGCCCGCCAGGCCGGCGACGCCTTGCTGCGCGGTTTTACGGTGTTCAGCAAACCCGATGCCCGCCATGCTGCAGCCTTGCTGTTGCGCGCTGGCCCTGTGCGGGTCAAGCCAGTACGGGCCAGCGCAGGCCGCGGGCAACAGGTGATCACAGAACTGGATCAGCTGACCCCTTTGCTGAACGGTATGGACGACCAGCAGATGGCGGTATGGGGACTGGTGCTGGAAGAAGACCTGAGCCAAGTGCAGACCTTCAGCGTTGGTCAGGTCAGGGTGGCCGGCCTCACCTGCAGCTACCATGGCACCCAGCAACTCACCCGTGACCATCAGGGCTGCGAGGTGTACGGGGGATCTGACCTGATCGTAATCCGTGGCGACTATCAGGCCCTGTTGCAACGCCCCCTTGAAGATCACCTGCGGCTGGCCGTGAACCAGGCCATGGTCTACGAACAGGCTGCCGAACGGCATTTTCCGGGCTTTGTGGCGTCGCGGCGCAACTACGATATCGCCCGCGGCACCACGGCCTCCGGCCAGCCATGCAGCGGGGTACTCGAACAATCCTGGCGCCTGGGCGGTGCCAGCAGCGCCGAGCTGCTGGCCCTGCAGGCATTTGCCGACGACCCGGCACTGCAGCAGGTACGTGCGTCCACCCATGAAGTGTTCGGCAGCGCCGACCTGCCCGCGGATGCCACCCTTTTCTACCAAGGAAACGACAGTGAACTCGGACAACTCAGCAAATTTGCGCGGATTCGCGAGCATGGCCATTCAGAGTGAAATCGTCGAACTGCAGGTCGAGAACGACCGCATCGCCGGGACCTTGGTCAGCCCTGGCAGCAAGATGCCAGGTATTCTCTTCGTCCACGGCTGGGGTGGCAGCCAGCAACGTGACCTGGCTCGCGCCCGGCATATCACCGGCCTGGGCTGCGTGTGCATGACCTTCGACCTGCGCGGCCATGAAAAAACCAAAAGCCAGCGCCTGACCGTCACCCGTGAGCAGAACCTGCAAGACCTGCTGGTGGCTTACGACCGCCTGATCAGCCACCCGGCGGTCGACAGCAACGCCATCGCCATCATCGGCAGCAGCTATGGCGGCTACCTGGCCACCTTGCTGACCCGCGAACGCCCGGTGAAATGGCTGGCCCTGCGGGTGCCGGCCATGTACTGGGACGAAGAATGGGACAGCCCCAAGCAAGCCCTTGATCGTCAGCGCTTGAACGCCTACCGCCAGCGCCCCCTGGGGCCGGCCGACAACCGCGCCCTGGCCGCTTGCGCCGAGTTCGTCGGTGATGTGCTGCTGGTGGAGTCCGAACAGGACGACTATGTCCCGCACAGCACCTTGATGAGCTACCGCTCGGCATTCGTCAGCGCCCACTCCCTGACCCACCGCATGGTCGACGGCGCCGACCACGCGCTATCCAGTGAAGAAAGCCAGAAAGCCTACAGCTCGATGCTGGCGGCATGGATCAGCGAAATGGTCATCGGTGCCCGCCTGGACCGCTACCCACACTACGCACCGTGGTACGCCTGACCCTCCCCTACCTGGCAATGCAGGCCGCCATCGGCGCTGCGCACCAGGCTGCGCAAGGTCTGGTAGGCCGCAAAATTGACACCCCGTGCCTGGTGCCGGCGCAACAGCTCGAGGAAGGGTTCCTCGTTGAAATACTCGGCCGCCGCCGACCAGGCCTGGCGTGACTGCCATTGCAGGTACTGCAGCACCCGGCTGCCATCGTCGCTTGCCTGAATGCTGACGCCTTGCAGGCCTTCGCAGCGCGCTGCCAACACTTCGCTGCGCACCACCAGCGCTTGAGCCAACGCCTGCTGGCACGGGCTTGGCACTTCATATTCGATCATCTGGGTGAACCACAGGGCTTGAGGGTTTGCCGACATCGACAGTCTCCTGGCTACGGGCGCATGCAGCGCGATGCCGAGCAGGGTAAAACCTCAAGTTAAGTCAAGGTCAAGCGGTTTGTGCACGCGCCGACCTGGGCTTTGAAGTGACCGTGGTGCACGATGCCTGCGCGACCCTGGCACTGATGTTCGACTGCAAGCGGGTGCCAGCGGCCCAGGTACAGGATGCGACCATGGCAGCGTTGGCCTTCGCCTACGCCAAAGTCGTGAAGACGAGCGAAATGGTGGCCGAACAGGCTTGAGGTGCTCGGGGCGCTTTGCGCCCCATCCCGCCGGCAGATCACTTGCAAACCACCACGGGGCGTCGAACCTGCGGGGCCTCAGATCACCACATTACGCACAAACCGCACCGGCACAGTGCCATCGTTCCGGTAGGCGTACTGGCAATTGCTGGGGAATACCTGGAACTGCCCCACCTGCAGGCGATGTTCTATCCCCTCGATGATCAGGGTAAGTTGCCCTGCGCACACATAGATCTGCTCACTCCAACCCTCGGCATCGGCCTCGCTTGCATAACGCTCGCCCGGCGCCAGCGTCCACTCCCACAGCTCCACCTCGCGCCGCGCCGCGCTGGTGCCCAGCAAAACCGCCCGGCTCTGGGGGTGCTCGCCCGCCCAGGCCAGCTCTTCGATACGCCCTGGATCACGCAGGTCCGGCGCCTGGATCAGCGTACTGAAGGCCACCCCCAACGCCTCGGCGATCAAATCCAGGGTGGTCAGGCTGACATTCTTTTCCCCCGCCTCGATGGCCACCAGCATGCGCCGGCTGACCCCCGAGCGTTCAGCCAGCACCGCCTGGCTCATACCAGCGGCGTTGCGCAGGCTGCGAACATTGAGGCTGACGTGTTGCAGCACCGAAGCACGGTGCGCGGATTCTTTGTGCACTATATTGCTCACCGTTCTGTATTGCGCAGTATACTGCCTACTTTGCGGCGATTGTGCGCCGCCTGACGCCGAGTGTGCAAGACCATGATCCAGCCCAGCAGCAAGCCAACCCCCACCGTTACCTTTCGCCTGAGCAAGGCAGAAGTCGTGCTGGTGTTCATTACCATGTTGTGGGGCGGCACCTTTCTGCTTGTCCATAACGTGATGAGTGTCAGCGGCCCGATGTTCTTCGTCGGCCTGCGCTTTGCGGCAGCGGCGTTGTTCGTGGGCGTGGTGTCAGCGCGGGCGCTGCCTGGGCTGACCTTCACCGAGCTCAAGGCCGGCATGCTGATCGGTGTCACGATCATGCTCGGCTATGGTTTGCAGACCATGGGCCTGCAGACCATCAGCAGCAGCCAGTCGGCGTTCATCACTGCGCTGTATGTGCCGTTCGTGCCCCTGTTGCAGTGGCTGGTACTCGGCCGCCGGCCAGGCCTGATGCCCAGCATCGGCATTTGCCTGGCGTTCGCCGGCCTGATGCTGCTGGCCGGCCCGGAAGGCGGCAGCCTGCATTTCAGTGAAGGCGAAATGGTGACCCTGGTCAGCGCTGTGGCGATCGCCGGCGAGATCATCCTGATCAGCCGCTACGCCGGCCAGGTCGATGTGCGTCGGGTCACCGTTGTCCAGTTGGCGACCGCGTCGGTGCTGGCGTTTTTGATGATCGTCCCGACCCAGGAGCGCATCCCCGACTTTTCCTGGCTGCTGCTGGTAAGCGCCGTAGGCCTGGGCGCGATGAGTGCGGTAATCCAGGTGGCGATGAACTGGGCGCAGAAGTCGGTCTCGCCCACCCGGGCAACGCTTATTTATGCTGGTGAGCCGGTGTGGGCTGGTATCGTCGGGCGTATCGCCGGCGAACGGCTCCCCGGCGTGGCGCTGCTGGGCGGCCTGCTGATCGTGATCGCGGTGGTAGTCAGCGAACTCAAGGTACGGCGGCGCAGCGAATGCGCCACAGCGGACGGCGAACAGGTACCGGGTGAGCGGCAGGCAGGCCTATGAAGCAGCCAACTGCAGCTATGCTTTGTAAAAAACTGTTATAAAAAAATCACTTGTCACAGTCTATTTGTAGGATTCTGCGACAGCTTGCGTGTTGGTGATCACCCCCCCCGGCACGTATGATCCTTGCAAACTTCTCCAGAATAGGCCGCTATGTCTTTGATAGTGCTATTGCTTCTGCCGTTCGTGGGCAGTTGCCTGGCAGCCGTGCTGCCGCACAACGCACGAAACGCCGAGTCCATCCTTGCCGGGCTCGTAGCCCTGGTCGGTACCGTCCAGGTAGCACTGCTTTACCCTCAGGTCGCCCACGGGGGCGTGATTCGCGAAGAGTTCCTGTGGCTGCCCAGCCTGGGCCTGAACCTGGTGCTGCGCATGGACGGCTTCGCCTGGCTGTTCTCGCTGCTGGTGCTGGGCATCGGCACGCTGGTGTCGCTGTACGCGCGCTACTACATGTCACCCCAAGACCCGGTGCCGCGCTTCTTCGCCTTTTTCCTGGCGTTCATGGGCGCCATGCTGGGCCTGGTGATTTCCGGCAACCTGATCCAGCTGGTGTTCTTCTGGGAGCTCACCAGCCTGTTCTCTTTCCTGCTTATCGGCTACTGGCACCACCGTGCAGACGCCCGCCGCGGCGCCTACATGGCACTGATGGTAACGGGCGCAGGCGGCCTGTGCCTGCTGGTGGGGGCGCTGCTGCTCGGCCATGTGGTCGGCAGCTACGACCTGGACAAGGTCCTGGCTGCCGGCGACACCATCCGCCAGCACGCGCTGTACCCGGTGCTGCTGCCCCTCATCCTGATCGGCGCCCTGAGCAAGAGCGCCCAGTTCCCCTTCCAGTTCTGGCTGCCCCACGCCATGGCTGCGCCAACGCCGGTATCGGCCTACCTGCACTCCGCAACCATGGTCAAGGCCGGGGTATTCCTGCTGGCCCGCCTGTGGCCAGTGCTCTCCGGCAGCGAGGAGTGGTTCTGGATCGTCGGCGGCGCCGGCGCCATCACGCTGTTGCTCGGCGCCTTCGCCGCGATGTTCCAGAATGACCTGAAGGGCCTTCTGGCCTACTCGACCATCAGCCATCTCGGCCTGATTACCCTGCTGCTCGGCCTGAACAGCCCGCTGGCCGCGGTCGCCGCGGTGTTCCACATCCTCAACCATGCCACCTTCAAAGCCTCGCTGTTCATGGCCGCCGGCATCATCGACCACGAAAGCGGAACCCGCGACATCCGCCGCCTCAGTGGCCTGATCCGCCTGGTGCCGTACACCGCCACCCTGGCCATGGTGGCCAGTGCCGCGATGGCTGGCGTGCCCTTGATGAACGGCTTCCTGTCGAAGGAAATGTTCTTCGCTGAAACGGTGTTCATCAGCTCCACCGCCTGGGTCGAAGCCGCCCTGCCGGTAGTCGCCACCCTCGCCGGCACGTTCAGCGTGGCGTATGCGCTGCGCTTTACCGTCGATGTGTTCTTCGGCCCTACGGCCCAGGACCTGCCGCACACCCCGCATGAACCGCCGCGCTGGATGCGGGCACCGGTGGAGCTGCTGGTACTCACCTGCCTGGTCGTGGGCATTTTCCCCGCGCAGTCGGTCGGGCCGCTGCTGGCTGCCGCGGCACTGCCGGTGGTCGGCGGCACCCTGCCGGAATACAGCCTGGCGATCTGGCATGGCTGGAATGCGCCGCTGATCATGAGCCTGCTCGCCATGAGCGGCGGTATCGTCTTGTACCTCATGTTGCGCAAGCAACTGCGCCGGGGCCGCTTCCCTTCACCGCCGGTGATCGAGCGGTTCAACGGCAAGCGCCTGTTCGAATACGGCCAGGTGCAGTTGATGCTGCTTGCCCGGCGCATCGAGCGCCTGCTCACCAGCCGGCGTTTGCAGTCGCAGCTGTTCATGCTGGTGGTCGCCGCATTCCTGGCCGGCCTCACGCCCATGCTCTACAGCGGCCTGAGCTGGGGCGAGCGGCCGAAAATTCCCGGGTCCGGGGTATTCGTCGCGCTGTGGCTGATCGCAATCGCCTGCGCCATCGGCGCTGCCTACCAGGCCAAGTACCATCGCCTGGCAGCCCTGACCATGGTCAGCGTCTGCGGCCTGATGACCTGCATCACCTTCGTCTGGTTCTCCGCACCCGACCTGGCCCTGACCCAGTTGGTGGTGGAAGTGGTCACCACCGTGCTTATCCTGCTCGGCTTGCGCTGGTTGCCTCGGCGTATCGAAGGCGTCTCGCCATCGCCCGGCAGCCTGGAGCGTGCGCGCATACGCCGCTTGCGCGACCTGCTGCTGGCGGTACTGGTTGGTGGCGGCATGGCCTTGTTGTCGTATGCCATGCTGACGCGGCCGACACCCAATGACATTTCCTCGTTCTACCTCAGCCGCGCACTGCCGCAGGGCGGTGGCACCAATGTGGTCAACGTCATGCTGGTCGACTTCCGCGGTTTCGACACCCTCGGTGAAATCACCGTGCTGGTGGCCGTGGCGCTGACCGTGTTCGCCCTGCTGCGACGCTTCCGCCCACCCAAGGAGAGCATGCAGTTGCCGGCCCAGCAGCGCCAGCTGGCGCCTGACGTGGTCACCGACCTGATCAACCCGCGGCATGCCACCGATACCGCACTGGGCTTCATGATGGTGCCAGCGGTGCTGGTGCGCCTGCTGCTGCCCATCGCCCTGCTGGTCTCGATGTACCTGTTCATGCGCGGGCACAACCAGCCAGGGGGCGGCTTTGTCGCTGGCCTGGTAATGTCGGTGGCGTTCATCCTGCAGTACATGGTGGCGGGCACCCAATGGGTCGAGGCGCAGATGAGCCTGCGGCCGCTGCGCTGGATGGGCACCGGCCTGCTTTGCGCAACCCTCACCGGGGGCGGCGCCATGCTGCTCGGCTACCCGTTCCTGACCACCCATACCGCCCACCTGCACTTGCCCTTGCTGGGCGACGTGCACGTGGCCAGTGCGCTGTTCTTCGATGTCGGCGTGTACACCGTGGTGGTCGGTTCGACCCTGTTGATCCTTACTGCGCTGGCGCACCAGTCGGTGCGTGCCTACCGCCCGGGTAACCCGGCGAAAACCAACCAAGCAGGAGCCGCCTGATGGAAGAAGTCATTGCAGTCGCCATCGGAGTGCTGGCCGCCTCGGGCGTATGGCTGATCCTGCGCCCGCGTACCTACCAGGTCATCATGGGCCTGTGCCTGCTGTCGTACGGCGTCAACCTGTTCATCTTCAGCATGGGCAGCCTGTTCATTGGCAAAGAGCCAATTATCAAGGACGGCGTGACCCAGGACTTGCTGCATTACACCGACCCGCTGCCGCAAGCCTTGGTGTTGACCGCCATCGTGATCAGCTTTGCCATGACCGCGCTGTTCCTGGTGGTGCTACTGGCCTCGCGGGGCCTGACCGGGACCGACCACGTCGATGGCCGGGAGCGTGACGAATGAGCGACATGAGTCAACTGATCGTCGCGCCCATCCTGCTACCGTTGGTCACGGCGGCCCTGATGCTGCTGCTGGGCGAAAAACACCGCCGCATCAAAGCCCGCCTGAACCTGCTGTCGACCCTCACCGGCCTGGCCATCGCCGTCAGCCTGCTGCTGTGGGTACGCACCCAGGGCCAGGCAGAATCGATCGGCGTGTACCTGCCGGGTAACTGGCCAGCGCCATTCGGTATCGTGCTGGTGCTGGACCACTTGTCTGCGCTGCTGCTGACCCTGACCGGGGTCATCGGCTTCAGTGCCCTGTTGTTTGCCCGCGCCCGCTGGGACAGTGCCGGGGCCAGCTTTCACGCACTGTTCCAGATCCAGCTGATGGGCCTGTACGGCGCGTTCCTCACAGCCGACCTGTTCAACCTGTTCGTGTTCTTCGAAGTGCTTCTGGCCGCCTCCTACGGCCTGTTGCTGCATGGTTCGGGGCGCGCGCGCGTGCGTGCCGGCCTGCACTACATCGCCATCAACCTGTTTGCCTCGTCGCTCTTCCTGATTGGCGCGGCGATGCTGTACGGCGTGACCGGCACCCTGAACATGGCTGACCTGGCCCTGAAGATTCCCCTGGTGCCAGAAGCTGACCGTGGCCTGCTGCACGCCGGTGCAGCCATCCTGGCCATGGCTTTCCTGGTCAAGGCCGGCATCTGGCCGCTCAACTTCTGGTTGGTACCGGCCTATGCATCGGCCAGTGCGCCGGTGGCTGCGCTGTTCGCCATCATGACCAAGGTCGGCCTGTACGCCGTGTTGCGCCTGTGGACGCTGCTGTTCTCCGGCCAGGCCGGCGCTTCGGCCCATTTCGGCGGCCAATGGCTGGTGTACGGCGGCCTGGTGACCCTGGCGGTGGCCGCAGTGTGCATTCTCGCAGCACAGCGCCTGGAACGCATGGCAGCCCTGAGCATCCTGGTTTCGGCCGGCACCCTGCTGGGCGCGGTCGGCTTTGCCCAGCCCGCGCTGACCGGTGCGGCACTGTTCTATCTGGTCAACTCGACCCTGGCACTGTGCGCCCTGTTCCTGCTCGCCGAGCTGGTCGAACGCTCGCGCTCGGCCAACGAAGCGCCGCTGGACGAAGAAGAAGATGTGATGCCGCCCCCGCTGGAGTCCCTACACCCCCCCAAAGGTATCAACCTCGATGACGAGCAGAAGGCGGTGATCGGCCAGATCATCCCTTGGACCATGGCTTTCCTGGGCCTGAGTTTCATCGCCTGCGCCTTGCTGATCATCGGCATGCCGCCCCTCTCGGGCTTCGTCGGCAAGCTCAACCTGATCAGCGCCTTGTTCAACCCAAACGGCCTGGGCGGCCCCGTCGAGCAGCCCCTGAGTGCGGCCGGCTGGGGGCTGGTAGCGTTGCTGATAATCTCGGGCATGGCCTCGCTGATCGCCTTCGGCCGGGTTGGCATCCAACGCTTCTGGAAGCCCGAAGAGCGCCCGTCACCCGTACTGCGCCGGTTCGAATGCCTGCCGATCGTCATTCTGCTCGGCCTGTGCATCTTCCTCAGCCTCAAGGCCGAGCCATTGCTGCGCTACACCCAGGACACGGCCGCCAGCCTGCAGGCGCCAGATGCCTATATCGATGCCGTAATGGCCGCCCGGCCGATCCCTGGCCCGACTTCGCCCAGCGCCGAGGTGCTGCCATGAGCCGCATGTTCCCCGCCCCGCTCCTCTCGGTCTCGCTGTTCGGCCTGTGGCTGCTGCTCAACCTCTCGGTCAGCCCCGGTAACCTGCTGCTGGGCGCCGCCCTTGGCGTACTGGCGCCACTGCTGATGGCCCCCTTGCGGCCGCAGCACGCACACGTCAAGCGGCCGCTGGTCGTCGCCCGGCTTATCGGCCGGGTCGGCGTCGATGTCATCATGTCCAACCTGCTGGTTGCCCGCGGCGTGCTGCGGGCCGGCAAGCAGCCGCCACGTTCGGCGTTCGTGCATATACCGCTGGCCCTGCGCGACCCGCACGGCCTGGCGGCACTGGCGATGATTACCACGGTGGTGCCTGGCACAGTCTGGTCGGAACTGGCTCTGGACCGCAGCGTATTGCTGCTGCATGTGTTCGACCTGGACGATGAAGCGGCCTTCGTCCAGCACTTCAAGGACACGTATGAACGCCCACTGATGGAGATTTTCCAATGACAGGCCTGCTCGCCAACGCTGTCCTCGCCAGCCTGTTCATTTTCGCCCTGGCCATGGCCCTGGCGCTGTTCAGGCTGTTCCGTGGCCCGTCTGCCCAGGACCGGGTCCTGGCGCTGGACTACCTGTATATCCTGGCCATGCTGACCATGCTGGTGCTGGGTATCCGTTATGCCAGTGACACCTACTTCGAAGGTGCCCTGTTGATTGCGCTGTTCGGCTTCGTCGGCTCGTTTGCCCTGGCCAAGTTCCTGCTGCGCGGTGAGGTGATCGAATGACTGAAACCTTGGTACTGCCATTCTGGCTGGAACTGATCACGGCGGTGCTGCTGATCACCGGCAGCCTGTTCGCCCTGGTAGGTGCAGTGGGCCTGGTGCGCCTGAAAGACTACTTCCAGCGCATGCACCCACCGGCACTGGCCTCGACCATCGGCGCCTGGTGCGTGGCACTGGCCTCGATCATCTATTTTTCGTGGTTGAAGGACGCGGCGGTGCTGCACGCCTGGCTGATCCCCATTCTGCTGTCGATCACTGTGCCGGTGACCACGTTGCTGCTCGCACGGGCAGCGCTGTTCCGCAAGCGGGTGGCGAAAGAGCCAGTGCCTGAAGAGGTCAGCAGCGGCTGCGACAGTGGCAACTGAAGGTCTGCCGCCTCACACCTGGCTCAGGCGCTGCAACTCGCGGCGCACCATGGCGGCGTAAGGTGGCGGGCCGAGCCTGTACAGCTCTGCCGCCACCCAGTTCAACCAGGCCCCTTGCAATGCATCGCGCCGGGCCAGCATACGCTGCGCCTCGGCTACGGCAGCCGCATGATGCTGCCGATGAAACTCCGCCCGGCTGGCGGGCGCATCATCAGTTGCAGTCATTCACTGGCCTTGAAGGTGGTCAGCTCGCCCTTGCGCCATTTGGCAACTTTGCCGGTTACCGCCTTCAGCAACTTGCCCAGGCCTTCCTGTATCTGCTGCTGCGCGGCGAATACCAACATGACCCCTTGGCCTTCGCGAAACACGATGCCCTCGCCTTCCGGCACGGAAACGAAAGCGTAATCACCCACGCCATAGACATTCAACTTGATTTCCCGGAAGCGCATTTCCAACTTGCCGCCTTCGCGGCTGGGCAATACGGCAGCGCGGAAATGGTCGCCAACTTTCAGTTCCAGGCGCTGTTTATCGTCTACCACCAACGCACTTTCTGTGTCGATTTCGGCCATGTACAGGCCTTCGGGATTCTGTTCGGTTACATAAATGAAGCGGCCCTGGAACAGTTGGGCCAATTTACCGCGCAAGTCGCCGAGGGCGAACAACGCATGGGTATCAAGTGTGCTGACTGCCAATGAAGTAATCCTCAACCGGTTACAACCCGCCCTCACCCAAGCTCGGGGAGGCACGGCCCTGTCTTATCGATAGGCGAAAAGAGTAATAAAGCGATATACGAAATGTCTGTGCCCGCCGACGATGCAGCGCGCAGGAAACTTTACTCTGGTTTGCCAGATTCGCCTTCAACCGAAGGCGTTTGGCCCATTCCCGGCACGGGAAACGTGATGCCTGAGATCACTCGCCAGAAAACACGGCCAGGGCGTGAGCCTGCAAGAAGGCAAACCCTGGTGCGCATTACTGTAGGACAAATATGCCCGAAAACACTGAAACCCGTCGAGAGGCAAACAACATTTTCAGGCGGCGAGCCCTTTCTTCAGTTGTCGCTGCCAGGCAGCCTGGCACTCCAACGCTTCCTCGCGCGTGGCAAAAGCGGTACCGCGCCGCTCACCGTTGACCAGCACCACCCAGCAGACACGCCTGCCCAGTGCCTGCATTGTGGCGGGCACACTTGAACCGATCATCACGGCCACATCGACTCGGCTATGCATCATTCCCTCCGGAATTTAAGTAGCACCCTAACGATATAGCCATGATACGCCTGCGCCCAAGGATGAAACAGCGCCGCCCGGTACAGCTGTGTTACGCCTGCAGCAACAAAAACGGGGCGACAACAAACGCAAAAAGCCCCAGGGATCGCTCCGTGGGGCTCGGCACCGCGCGAGGGGTTACACCTGGCGCTGGTGGCGGTCGAGCTGCTCGTGGCGCTCTTGGGCTTCGATGCAGTATTTGGTGGTCGGGCTGATCAGCAGACGCTTCAGGCCGATGGGCTCACCGCTGTCGTCGCACCAGCCGAAGCTTTCGTCGGCAATACGGTCCAGGGCCATTTCCAGCTGAGGCAGCAGGCGCTGGTCGCGGTCGATGGCATTCACCAGCCAGCTGCGCTCTTCTTCGACCGAAGCCACGTCGGCTGGGTCCGACGGCGTGTCCAGGCCTTCGATGGTGGTGCGGCTGAGCTCGATGCGTTCATGGGTTTCGACTTTCATCGCCTGCAGCAGCTCAGTGAAGAAGGCGAGCTGGTCGGCGTTCATGTAGTCATCGGCCGACATGGCCAGCAACTGTTCCTTGGTCATCGATTTCTCTATGAAAAAATGTGCATTTGGGCGATTCAGGTGCCGCCGACGCCTCGGCATCGGCAACGGAATTCTTCAAGCGCCAATCGGCACTCTTTTACAGGGGGCGGCAGTCTAAGGCGCCACGTCGCGTGGAGCAACTGCAAAAGGCTGCGAATTTGCTTTCCGGCACCAGAATCCGCTGGTCGGTGTCGAGCTGGCAGCTGGGGCCAGCGCCCAGATGGGTTGCGCGCCGAGCGGGTCGGAGCCGCCCAGGCGCGAACAGTTGGTCACACACTTCAATCAACGGTCGTTGAACTGTGCCTCACGCTTGGCAATGAAAGCGGCCATGCCTTCTTTCTGGTCCTCGGTGGCGAAAGCCGCGTGGAATACACGGCGTTCAAACCGCACACCCTCGCTGAGGGTAACTTCAAATGCCCGGTTGACGCTTTCCTTCACCATCATGCTCACCGGAATCGACTTGCTGGCGATGGTCGCCGCAACTTTCAGTGCCTCCTCCACCAGCTCGGCCTGCGGCACGATCCGCGCCACCAGCCCGGCCCGCTCCGCCTCTTCAGCGCCCATCAGGCGACCGGTCAGGCACAGCTCCATCGCCTTGGCCTTGCCCACCGCCCGTGTCAGGCGCTGCGTGCCGCCCATGCCCGGCAGTACGCCAAGGTTGATTTCCGGTTGGCCGAATTTGGCATTGTCGGCGGCGAGGATGAAATCGCACATCATCGCCAGCTCACAGCCGCCGCCCAGGGCAAAGCCGGACACCGCAGCAATGATAGGTTTGCGGCGGTTGGCGATGCGGTCGGCATCGCTGAACAGGTCATCGACGTAGATCTGCGGGTATTGCAGCTCGGCCATTTCCTTAATGTCGGCACCCGCGGCAAACGCCTTCGCCGAGCCGGTCAGCACCACGCAGCCAATATTGGCATCGCGCTCCAGCTGGTCGAGGGCCTGGTTGATTTCGCCGACGATCTGCGCGTTCAGCGCGTTCAGCGCCTGCGGCCGGTTGAGGGTGATCAGGCCGACCTTGCCGTGGATATCCAACAGGATGGTTTCGAATGCCATGCAATCTGCTCCTTCATAGGTTGCGCGCAATGACCATGCGCTGAATGTCGCTGGTGCCTTCGTAAATCTGGCAAACCCGAACGTCGCGGTAAATCCGCTCCAGGGGGAAGTCGCTCAGATAGCCATAACCGCCCAGGGTCTGCAAGGCGTGCGAACAGACCTTTTCGGCCATTTCCGAGGCAAACAGCTTGGCCATTGATGCTTCCACCAGGGCTGGGCGCCCGGCATCGCGTAGCGCAGCGGCGTGCAACACCATCTGCCGGGCCACCGCGATCTGAGTCGCCATGTCAGCCAGGCGGAACGCCACCGCCTGGTGCTCGACCAACGCCTTGCCGAAGCTTTGCCGCTCGTTGGCGTACTCACGCGCCACTTCAAACGCGGCCCGGGCCATGCCCACCGCCTGGGAAGCAATACCGATACGGCCACCTTCAAGGTTGGCCAGGGCGATCTTGTAGCCCTCACCCTCGGCACCCAGCCGGTTGGCCACCGGCACCCGCACATTGTCGAAGACGATCTGGCAGGTGTCGGAAGCGTGCTGGCCGAGCTTGTCCTCTACCCGTGCCACCTGGTAGCCGGGTGAATCGGTGGGCACGATGAAGGCGCTGATGCCGCGCTTGCCGGCATCCGGGTCGGTTACGGCAAACACGATCACAACCCCGGCGTTCTGGCCGGAAGTGATGAATTGCTTACTGCCATTGAGCACGTAATGGTCGCCATCCAGACGGGCGCGGGTCTTCAGGCTGCTGGCGTCAGAACCCGCCTGGGGTTCGGTCAGGGCAAAAGCACCGAGCATCGCGCCGCTGGCCAGCGGCGCCAGAAACTGCGCTTTCTGCTGCTCGCTGCCAAAGTGCAGGATCGGCACGCAGCCCACCGAGTTGTGCACGCTCATGATGGTCGAGCACGCGCCATCACCTGCAGCAACCTCCTCCAGGGCCATGGCATAGGCCACGTAGCCGGTGTCGCTGCCACCCCAGGCTTCCGGCACCAGCATGCCGAACAGGCCCAGCTCGGCCATTTCGTCGATCGCCTCCCTGGGGAAGCGGTGCGCCTTGTCCCACTGCTCTGCAAACGGCTTGAGGCGCTCCTGGGCGAAAGCACGGACCGCGTCGCAAATCTGTTGTTGCTCGTCAGTTACCAGCATGGTTCACCTCAGTACAGGCATTCGACCGCCATGGCCGTGGCTTCGCCACCACCGATGCAGATGGCCGCTATACCCCGGCGCAGGTTGTTCTGGCGCAGGGCCGACAGCAAGGTCACCAGGATGCGTGCCCCGGATGCCCCGATCGGGTGGCCGAGGGCACAGGCGCCACCGTGGATGTTGACCTTGTCATGGGGCAGGTCGAGGTGTTTCATGGCCGCCAGGGTGACCACGGCAAAGGCTTCGTTGACCTCGAACAGGTCGACCTCGGCCAGTTTCCAGCCCGTGCGCACAAGGAGCTTGTCGATAGCACCGATGGGCGCAGTGGGGAACAAGGCCGGGGTATCGGCGAAGGCCGAATGCCCGTGAATCACCGCCAAAGGCTTGAGCCCTCGTTTGTCGGCTTGGGAGCGGCGCATCAGCACCAGCGCCGCAGCCCCATCGGAGATCGAACTGGCGTTGGCCGCGGTCACCGTACCGCCTTCACGGAAGGCCGGCTTGAGCTGCGCAATCTTGTCCAGCCGCGCCTTCGGCGGCTGTTCGTCGTCCTTGATGACGCGCGTTTGCTTACCCTCGGTGACCTCCACCGGAATGATCTCGGCGGCAAAACGGCCACGCTTGATCGCGTCCTGGGCGCGGGTCAGCGAGGCGATGGCAA
Source organism: Pseudomonas sp. NBRC 111127 (assembly GCF_001320345.1). Classification (NCBI taxonomy): domain Bacteria; kingdom Pseudomonadati; phylum Pseudomonadota; class Gammaproteobacteria; order Pseudomonadales; family Pseudomonadaceae; genus Pseudomonas; species Pseudomonas sp. NBRC 111127. Next base: position 18,679 of record NZ_BCBD01000012.1, read on the forward strand.
ACTGGTCCTGGGCCTCGCGGCTGAAGCCGTTGGCCTGGGCACAGTCTTCAGCAAAGGTGCCCATCAGGCGGCCCTTGTCGTAGGCATCTTCCAGGCCATCCATGAACATGTGGTCGATGATCTTGCCATGGCCCATGCGGTAACCACCGCGGGCCTTGTCCAGCAGGTAGGGGGCGTTGGTCATGCTTTCCATGCCACCGGCCACCACCACCTCGGCGGTGCCGGCCAGCAGCAGGTCATGGGCCATGATCGCGGCCTGCATGCCCGAACCGCACATCTTGTTCAGGGTGGTGCAGGTGGTGTGCTTGTCCAACCCGGCACCCAGCGCCGCCTGACGCGCCGGGGCCTGGCCCTGGCCGGCCGGCAGGACGCAGCCGAACAGCACCTGCTCGACACTGGCGGCATCGATGCCGGCGCGCTCGACTGCGCCACGGATGGCGGCACTGCCCAGTTGCGGCGCGGTCAGGCTCTTGAGGTCGCCTTGCAGGCCACCCATGGGCGTGCGCACGGCGCTGACGATCACAATCGGGTCATTGCTGAGGGTCATGGTCATCCTCCTTACTTGGCAGCCATGCGCAACGCACCGTCGAGGCGGATCACCTCACCGTTGAGCATGCTGTTCTCGATGATGTGCCGCGCCAGCGCGGCATATTCCTGCGGGCGGCCCAGGCGTGGCGGGAACGGCACCCCAGCGGCGAGGGAAGCACGTACGTCTTCGCTCATGCCGGCCATCATCGGTGTTTCGAAGATGCCCGGGGCGATCGTCATCACACGGATACCGAAGCGGGCCAGTTCACGGGCTACCGGCAAGGTCAGGCTGGCAATGGCGCCCTTGGACGCGGCATAGGCCGCCTGGCCGATCTGGCCATCATACGCCGCGATGGAGGCGGTGTTGATGATCACGCCACGCTCGCCATCCCCGCCGGCAACGCCTTCAGCCATGGCGGCGGCAGCCAGGCGCAGCAGGTTGAAGCTGCCGACCAGGTTGACGTTGATCACCTTGGCGAAGCTGGCCAGGCCATGCGGCCCCTGTTTGCCCAGCACTTTCTCGGCGCCTACGATACCGGCGCAGTTGATCAGCCCGTGGAGGCTACCGAACGCACTGACGGTTGCATCGACTGCTGCCTGGGCAGCCTGCTCGTCGCTGATGTCAGCCACCGCGAAACGGGCATGCTCGCCCAGTTCACGCGCCTTGGCCTCAACGGCCTGGGCATTGAGGTCAACCAGCATGACCTTGGCACCCGCCTCCACCAGCATCTGCGCAGTGGCAGCGCCCAGCCCGGATGCCGCGCCGCTGACGATGAAGTGTTTGTTCGCTATCTGCATGGTCGGTTTTCCTTTCAGGCGCTGGCAGGGGTGGCCTGCGGCGCGTGTTGTTTGGCGACTTCCTGGTTACGCAGGATGAAGCGTTGCAGCTTGCCGCTCGGGGTCTTGGGCAGGTCGCTGACGAATTCGATTTCGCGGGGGTAGGCGTGCGCGTACAGGCGCTGACGCACATGCTGACGCAATGCCTCTTCAAGTTCGGGGGTGCCGTGATAGCCGCTGGCCAACACCACGAACGCCTTGATCAACTCGGTGCGCTCCGGATCCGGCTTGCCGATCACCGCAGCCTCGATCACTGCCGGGTGTTCGATCAACGCGCTTTCCACGTCGAAAGGGCCGACACGGTAACCAGAGGTGGTGATCACATCGTCACTACGCCCGACGAAGCTGATGCTGCCGTTGCGGTTCAACTCGACGGTATCGCCGCTCAGGTAGTACTTGCCGACGAAGGCCTTGGTCGGCAAATCCTGGTAGCCAGCGAACCAGCATAGCGGCGACCGCTCGCGGTCGACCGCGAGAATGCCTGGCTCGCCGGCCGGCAGCTCGCGCCCCTGCTCGTCCAGCACCACGATCCGATGGCCCGGGATGGCGAAGCCGGCCGAGCCCGGGTGCACCGGGTGCTGCAGGCCATGATGGTTACACAGCACCATGCCCAGTTCGGTCTGCCCGTAGTGGTCGTGGATGGTCACCCCCAATTCGTCGGCAAACCAGCGAATCACTTCCGGGTTCAGCGGCTCACCGGCACTGCTGACAACGCGCAGGCGGCCTTTGATCGGTGCCGCGAAGGCATCGCCGGCCGCGATCAGCAAACGGTAAGCGGTGGGCGACCCGGCCAGGTTGGTGATGCCCAGCGTTTCGATCACCCGCACACAGCTATCGACACTGAACGGGCCATCGTAGAAGGTGGTGGCATGCCCCAGGGACAGCGGCCCGGTCACGGCGTAGTACAAGCCATAGGCCCAGCCGGGGTCGGCCAGGTTCCAGAAGTTGTCTTCGCGGCGCAGGTCGATGGCATCGCGCATGTAGCCCTGGAAGGCGACGATGGCACGCAACGGTACTTCCAGCGGCTTGGCCGGGCCGGTGGTACCGGACGTGAACATCAGCAGGAACGGGTCGTCGCCCGAGCGCATCACAGGCTCGCATTCAGGCGCGGCGCCGGCCAGGCACTGTTGGAAATCCAGTTCGCCACTGCGGGCGTTCACCGTGATGACCGTCGAGCAGGCGTGTACATCGTCCAGCTTGCCCCGGTTGACGCTGTCTGTGACAACGACACGGGCGCGTGACTGTTCGAGACGGTGCTCGATGGCCTTGGGCCCGAAGGCGGTGAACAAGGGCTGGTACACCGCCCCGATGCGCCAGGTGGCCAGGATGCTGACCAGCAACTCGGGGGTACGTGGCAACAGCCCCGCCACCCTGTCGCCCGCCTGCACGCCTTGCGCCTTGAGCACATTGGCGAACCGGGCGGCCAGCATGTGCAATTGCTCGAAGCTGTAGCGGGCAGTGTGGCCATCGCGATCGACATGCAGCAGTGCCACCTTGCCACCGCCGACATGGCGGTCACAGCACTCGACACACGCGTTAAGGGTTTCGAGGTTGCCGTGCAGTGCCCCAGCTACGGTGTTGCCAAGCTCGAACAGGCGAACAGCCTCGGCGTAATCACGCATCGTCGGACTCCTGGTTTGTTGTTTTTGGAGTTAACCATCGGTCCGACGATGTTCGCGCCGCGCGTCACCCGCGGCAATGGCCAAAGCTGTCAATCTGGGTGACCGGTTTGGCCGTGCGCAGGCAGTGCAATGCGCTCGCGCGCTACCCTGCGGCGGGTCAAGCCCTGTTCAGGCGTTCCCGGGTCAAGCGTAGGGCCAAGGCTTCCAGCGCCTCCTGGCGGTCGCGCATCAGTGTTCGGGCCTGGGCGTCGTAGGCACCACTGCCCAACTGCTGCATACGCTCTTCCAGCGCCTCCATGGCCTGCTCGAATTGCTGCTGGATCAGGGCGAAGTCCTGTGGGTGTTCGGCGCGCAACACGTCAATCCAGAAGTCCCGCTGGCTGATGTAGCGCGTGATGTCTTCACTCGCCTCCCCTGCCAGCACTGCATTGCAAGCGCGCTCCAGGTCGGCTTCAGAGACCACGGCCAACGCACCGAACAGCATGTACCGTGGCTGGCCGATCAGGTTCAAGCGTTCAGCCAGCCCTGTGCGGTAGGCCAGGCTGACCTCGACTTCCTCTTCGGCATGATCGCCGCGCTGCCAACGGCCATCCGCGTAGCGGCTGTTGATGTCCGCCCGGGCCAGTGCCAGTACGGTGTCAAGGCGGTACAGGCGCCGTGCCAGCACCAGCCGCGCATCACGGGTAGCCACAGGCTCACCGCCCTGGGTGGCGTGCAGTACCTGGTACCGGACCTCCAGGTTGCTGAAGCAATTGGCGAGATTGTCGGCGCACGCACGTGGTTCGTCGGCCAGCGCGAACAAGGCTTCGCGCAGGTCGCGGTCCACCGACAGCGCCTCGACCAGGGGCCACACCCTGGCGCCCAATTGTTCAGGCGCAAGGCGGAACTCGGCACTCTGGGTCATCCCCACCAGCAGTTCGAAGAATGCATCACTGCCAGGTTCACTGCGCAAGGCCTGCCACAGCTCGCGGCCTAGGGCCTGGTCAGCCTCTGCGCGCGTGCCCAGCCATGCGTGCATGGCCTGCTCTTGTGCACCTTCGCCCAGCATGAGCGGGACGGGCACGATTTCAGGTGCATAGAGTTGCTCGCGCAACGCAGTGGGCAGCGCGTTGCCTTCCACGTCCACGACCTGCCTCACCGCGGCCGGGGCGTCGAGCAATGCCTGAGGCAGCTCGGCAATCTGGTTGTCGCGCAGATCGGCATACTCCAGGCGCGCGCACCATTGCAGGCCTGAAGGCATGCTGGTCAGCCCCGTACGCCGCAAGCGCAGCCGCTGCAGCCGGCGCAGCCCGGACACATCCAACTGTAGAGCGCCCAGCGGGTTGTCGTTCAGGTCCAGCCGGCGCAAATTGACGCAGCGCAACAACGCAGCCACCTGCCCGGCGCTGGGGCGGATGCGGTTGTTGCGCAGTATCAGCTGGTTCAGCTCGGGCATCCCTTCAAGGCCCTCGGGTAGCTCACGCAAGGCATTGTCGCTCAGGTCGAGCGTGCGCAGGTGCCGGAAGCAGCCCAGGAAACCAGGGGGCAGCGCAGGAACGTGCAAACCTGCCAGTGTCAGTTCCGCCACATGGCCAAAGCTGCTGCCCTGCGGCAACGTCGGCAACTCCCCTACCGCCATGTCAGCCACGTGCAGCCGCAGGCCGACCGGGTTGTTTTGCGCATCGAACACCCGCTCACCTTCCAGCCGCCAGGCGCGGAGCAATGCAGAGGCCAACCGCCGGCGCGCATGTCGGGCCGGGCCCATGACGCGGAACATCCAGCGCTGCAGCTCTTCGTTCAGGCGCCGGAATTCCTGTTCCTGCAGCAACAGGCTGTCGAAGGGCGAGCCGTCGATCTCTGCCATGATCCCCAGGTAACGCTCGACATCGTCATCACTGAACGACGGGTAAAGCCCACGCAGGCGGTTGCGCAACATCTGCTCGATCGACGATGCGGAAGGTAGCCTGCTGGCGCCGCCGCCGAGCAGGTAACCCAGGCGCCCGTCAGGCAAGCGTCGCATCGAGGTGCCCAGCGCCCGCGCTTCACGCCACCCAAGCAGCTTCAGCAGGTCCGAGGAACGCTCAGGTATCGCGCCTTGCAGGGCCAGGCGCAAGCTGTCGGCAGCAGACCCACCCGTGGTACCCAGGCGCTGGCGAGACGCGCTCGGCAGGCACGCCGCCAGGACCTCGAACAGCCCAGCGGGTTCTGCCACCTCCCGTTCAGCAGGCAGGCCCTGTTCGTCATACAGGGTAAAGGCCCCGTCGCGCCAGACCATGACCAGCGTCTGCTGGCTGCCCGCCTGGGGCAGCAACCGTTCCTGCAAAGGGCCGAACACTGAGCGGTCCCGCAACTCCAGGTTGAGCATGCTTTGCGCGAACCCCTGCCGACGCAGCAGGGCAAACGCCAGCGCGACCGCATCGGGGTGATAGCTGCAGCGCAGGTAGAACGCCTCGCGCGCCCTTGTCAGGCGGGCCAGTTGCAACGAGGCACGGGCCTGTTGCGCCAAGCCCAGGGGGACCCGGCCGGTGCTTTCCATCTGCGCCCGCATGGCATCGCTGGCGTGGCTCAGCACGTCGAGCGTGTAGGCGTGCGGCAAGCCGGGATAGTCGCGCGTCAGCAGGCTCTGCAAATTGTCTGCACCGAGGTGGCAACACGAGAAGTACTCGAACATCCCTTCGCGCAGGCTCTGCGCATGCAACGCGATCTGCGCGAGCTGGGCAGGCAGCGTATCCGCGTCGACATCCAGCTCATGCACGCACCACTGCAACAGCTCGGTATCGTTCACGGTGGTATCGAGCTGCTGGAAAAACGTCGCGATCCTGGCATCCACCGCAAACCGCTCGAGGGTGTCGCGCAACTGAACCGGAAGGGGCCGCTCCTCAACCAGCAAACCGCGCAGAAAAGCCTCGTCGACATCGGCCACTTTCAGTATCTGCGTCAATCGCTCTGGGGCAAGTGACTGTGCGGCCGGCCACAATCGCGCCAGCAGACGTGCAGTGCCCTGCCACTCCAATGGCCGTTCGGTCACCAGGCGCCAGGCGCGCTCGCCATTGGTTTGCAAGGCTGGCCCGTAAACATCGGGACCCTCCCGGTGCAACAACCGCCAGGTACCGTTGCGATCCTCGCGCACGCTGTACAATGCCTCATCGCAACGCCACCAATGGCCGCTGCCATCGGTCAACAGACCGTTCTCCAGCGTGGTCAATGGCGCTGCTGGCAGCGCCTGGCGGTAAGGGGCCAGGTCATCGTGCCACAAGCGTGCCTGGCCCGCCTCGTTGGTCACCGGGTGCAGATGCCCGACAAAGGCGCTGTGCAAGGCATAGGCCCCGCCAAGCACAGCGCCGTTGACCGCCAGCGAGGTGGCCACCTGCATCATGTGCTGCAAGGCCTCGTGCTGATGGCCCTGGCTCCAGTCACTGAAACCTTCGAACACCTGCCCCAGCAGTTGCCTTGCCATGTCGGCCATCAACAGCGTGCCAACCACCGGCACGAACAACCCGGCCAGGTTGAGCAACACCTCGCCGACGCCCTCCAGGGCACGCAACCGCTCAGCCGCAGCATCGCTATCGGCCTGTTCGGTGGGCACCGCCAGGTATCGGGCATCGGCCTTGATGCGCTGAATGTGCCAGGCGGCCATCTGCTCGAAGATGGGCGTCGACGTCGAGAGCCTGCGCGGTTGCAGATCAGGCTCGTCGTCTTGCAGGCGTGTGGCGAGCAACGCCTGGTAGCCGGCACGCTCGCTGAGCGCAATCCGCCGTACAAACGCGCTGCGGTAATGGGGAGCAGCCATTGCCGCGACCAATGCGCGGTTGGCGGTGGGCCAATCAGGGTAGTACTGCAGTGGCCGAGCCTGATCATCTGGCAGGTACAACAGCACCCCCTTGAGCAGCAGCAACCTCCCTGTCCCACCGACGGCAATCGACCACGAGTCGAGCAATTCGATGACCAAGGCGCCGTCCACCCGGCAACCCAGCACCTGCAGCCCGCCCACCCGAACATAATGGCTGCCGGGGTTCGTCGGGGTCTCGCCACGACCCAGTTGGCGCAGCATGCGCACTTCATTGATCTTGAGCTGCCCCTTGAGGGTGGCAATTTCTGTAGCCAGCGCCAGTTCAAGGCGCTTGTCCAAGGTCAGGTCGCGTTCGAAGGCCTCGTCCATGATCGCTGCCAGATGCCCCTGGTAGGCCTTGCCGACATCGGCTTCCCGGCAGGCGGCCACGACCGCGTCGATAGTTGCAGGCAGGGCTTGTTCTTCACGCTCGGGCGCAATGGGCGGCCGTACCAGCGCGGTCTGCTCGAAGAACGACTCCCTGGGCTTGAAGTTCTGTAACAGCTTTTCCAGCGCAGGCACCCTGACGAAGTACGATTCGAACTGGCGGATGCCGCCAAGGTCCACACGCAGGCGCCGGCGCTCTTCACGCCAGGTCAGCCGATCGAGCGGTACAGCAAGGCCCAGGGCGCCGTTCAGGCGCGCCTCGGCAAATGCCATCAGTGGCTGCAGGTGTTCGGTAACGCTGCTGAGTGTGCGCTGGCTGGCAAGGTGCGCATCCAGTGCAGACTGCAGCGCAGCAAGGCCAACAGGGCTGGCCTTGCTTAGCCAATCAGGCAAGCGGTTGGCAATGAAGCGCTCTACCGGGTGTTGGAGCCAGGGTTTTACAGGTTGCGAGGGCATGTCAGTGTTCCTTGACGGGGATCATGACCCCCGACTGTGCCGCCTTCCCCAGCGGCGATGGCAGCAGGAAACGATCGCCTGCCGCCAACGCCCGGCAGTCACCCCGAAGCGCGCTCAGTCCTGCTGCCCGACCCCGTGGGCAGGTCCATCGCCTCGCGGGTCAAACGGAACAACAACGCCTCGATCGCCGCCTTGCGCTCTTCCGCCAGCCTGTCGAAATCGCGCAGGTAGGCGCCTTCATTGGCCGCCTCCGCGCTCAGCCCCTCCATGCGGCCCCAGAAAGGCGCTTCCACGGCATTGAACGCTGCTGGTTCTTCGCGCCGCAGGTACTCCTGCCAGAAATCACGTTGCGCGATGAAGCGGGGCAACTGCTCGGTAGCCTCCGCTTCACGCACCGTTGCAGCCGCTGCAGCCAGTTGCTGCCGGCTGACGGCGGCGATGGTCTCGAACTGCATCGTTCTCGGCTGCCCTGGCAGGTCCAGCTCTTCAGCCAGGCCGGTGCGATACGCCAGGCTGACCTCGACTTCATCGACATGCTGCCCTTGCGCCAGGCGCACCTTCACATCCTCTCGGGCCAGGCGCTCCACCTGTTCCAGACGAAACAGCTGCCTCGCCACACGCAAACGGGTGAGCCGTGCGGCCACGGGTTCAGCCTGTTGCAATGACTGGCGCAGATACAAGCGCACTTCCAAGGCACTGAAACAGCTCGCGACGCTGTCGGCACAGGTTCGCGGGTCGGCAGCCAGGTTGAACAGTTCTTCGCGCAACACCGTGTCGTTCTGCATCGCCTCCAGCATGCGCCACACACGCCGCCCCAGGTCATCGGGAATGACCTGATAATCGCGCGTGTCGGTCAGCTCCGTCAGCAACCGGAAGAACGCATCGCTACCTTCTTCACGCTGAACGCCATCCCACCGGGCCTCACTGAAACCCCGCTGCGGCGCCGCGACCAATGCCAGCCAACGCTCGCGTGCGGTGTCGGTGGCCAGCAAAGGCTCGTCAACGGCAGCCTCCACTGCCCCCGCGGCAAGCATGCGCTGCCTGACGGCATTCGACAGCGGGTTACCCGATAATTGCACCGCCAGCCGCAACGCCTCAGGCGCTTCCAGCAGCGGCTCTGGCAGTGCACCGATATGGTTGTCGCGCAAATCCGCGAGCTCCAGCAACCGGCAGCGGTGCAACTGCGCAGGTACCGTCTGCAAGTTGGCGCCGCGCATGTGCAGCTCGCGCAGGCGCCCCAAGGCATCCAACTGCAGCGCAATGGCGCCCAGGGGGTTGTGATTCAGATCGAGGACACGCAGGCGCGTCAGGCTGCCGAGGGTTGCAACACCCGCCGCCGTCATGCGGATCTGGTTGCCAGCCAGGCTGAGGTTGGTCAGGTGCGACAGGTGCCTGAGGTCGGCAGGCACCTCGCTCAGGCGATTGCCACTCATGTTCAACCAGCGCAGTTGGGTGAAACAGCGCAGGAAGCTGGCCGGCACATGCTCCACGGCCAGGTCGCTGAGTATCAGTTCAGCAAGATGGTTGAAATCGGTGCCTGCGGGCAGCTCCGGCAGGCTGCGCAAGGGTACGCCCGTCAGGCTCAGGCGCATGCCCTGAGACTCGCCGTGCTGGTCGACGATCCGCTCGCCGATCAGGCGCCAGCTGCGTCGCAGTTCGCCTGCAGCAGACAGCCGCGCCGCCTGGCTGGCACTGTTGCGGGTACCCTCCACCCACCGTGTCAACGCGTCGCTGAACCTGCGGTACTGTTGTTCCTGCAGCAACAGATTGCAGAACGCCGAACCTGGCCGCTCCAGCAGCAGCTCCAGAAAGGTCTCCACTTCCTCTTCATTGAAACCTGGATAGAGGCTTCGAATGCGGGTACGCAACACGCGCTGGCTGAAGTTACCCGCTGTGCCCCTGCCGCTGAGCACGTAGCCGACCCGGCCATCGGGCAGGCGCCGAACAGGATTCGGCGGCACGCCAACGTCACTGGCACCCAGTAATTTCAACAGCGCAGCACGCCCCTGCGGTAGCCAGCGTTGGAGGGCCAGGCGCAGTGCACTGTACGCCTGGTCGCCCTGCCAACCCAGGCGTTGCCTGTCTGCCGTGGGCAGGCAGGCCAGCAGCGCTTCGTAGAATTCAAGCGGCCGCTGCGCGCTGGCCTGTAGCTCGGTACCGGCCACGTCATACAGGCGGTAGTGGCCCTCCTGCCGGACCATCACCACGTTGGCGGCGGTTTGTTCCGGCCCAGGCAGCTGCGCCAGCCGACGCCCCGCAAGCGACCCCTCACGCAGCTCCACCTGCGCTGTTGCCGGCCACTTGGCATGCTCGCGCAACAGGCAGAACACCAACTCGTCCAGGCCGGGGTGGTGGCTGCCAGCCAGAAACAGCCCTTCACGCATGCGCGTCAGCCTGGCCACCTGCAACAGCTCGCGGGCCTGCTGCGCCACCGCCAACGGCAGGCGCGCCTGGGTGCGCAGGATGACCCGCTGCTCGGTCGAGATATGCCGCAGAACCTCCAACACGTAGGCGTCTGGCAAGCCCGGAAAATCGCGGCGTATGAGCCAGGCCTGGGCGTCTGCCTCCAGATAGCGGCAGCCCAGGTAGTCCAGCAGCCGGGGGCGCAGGCTGGTCGCATGCCGGGTAACCTGCACCACCTGCTCATCCCGCGGCAGCGCTTGCAGGCCAAGGGCGTCCAGGCACCATTGCCACAGCTGACTGTCCGCACTGCCGACCTGGGCGAAGAAACGCTCGATTCTTTCACCTGCAGCAAAGCGCTCCAACGTGTCACGTAACACAACCGGCATCGGACGCTTCTCCACCAGCAAGCCACGCAAATGCTCCTCGGATACGTCGGCAACCCTGAGCACCTGCGCAACGCGCGCCGAGCCCAATGATGATGATGCAGGCCACAGGCGCTGCAGCAGCCTTTGGGCGCCTTGCCATTCCAGCGGCCGTTCGCTGGCCAGTTGCCAGGAGGCTTCAGCGTTCCACTCCAGGGCAGGGCCGAAGGCCGTGTCATCGGTGACGTCCTGCAAGCGCCAAGGGCCATGCTCACCCTGCGACCGTACCCGCCAGTAGCTACCGTCGTGGTACCACCAGTGCCGAACTCCATCGCTCAGCAGGCCATTGTCCAGTTCGCGCAGCGTTCCGCTCGGCCGCGCGCTCTGGTAACGCGTCAGGTCGTTCGACCAAAGCCGTTGCTGCCCTGCATCGTTGGTGACGGGCTCCAGGCCATCGACAAAAGTACTGCGCACGAAGCCACGCGCCACCACCGTGGCGCCACCGGCAACCGCCGCCGTTACCGCCAGGTTCTCCGCCACCCCCAGCAAATGCTCGATAGCCTCATGCTGATGGCCCAGGCTCCAGTGCCTGGCCCCTTCGTAAACCTCCGACAAGGTCTGCACGACCATGTCGGCAAGCAGCAATGCGCCAACCGTCGGCACGAACAACCCCGCCAGGTTGAGCAGTGCCAGCCCTGCCGACGCCAACGCGTGCTCACGTGCCAGCGTCTGGCTGGAATCGGCATCAGCGGTGGGCACCGCCAGGAACCGCGCATCCTCGCGAATCCGTTGCAACTGCTGTAACGCCAGGCCTTCGAACCGCCCTTGCGGCAAGTTGGCGAAGGTCGGCTCCAGGTCAGGTTCATCATCGGCCAGCCGCTTGGCCAGGGTGGCGACGAACCCTGCCCGCTCATGTAAGGCAATGCGTTCCACCAGCGCCGCATACCGAGCGGGATCCTTGAACATCTCGACCAGCTCGAAGTTCACCACACGCCAGGAAACCAAGTGCCGGAAGGCAGCGTGGGCATCGTCCGACAGCACCAGTTGCACACTGCCGGCATACCGCTGGTTGTCGTTGGCAACCTCAACCACCAGTGCCCCGTGCACCGTGCAACCCAGTACCTGCAACGGGCCGCAACGCACGGTGCGGCCGTTTGAAAGGGCAGTTCTGCGGCCTGCCACTATATCGCGCACTATCTGTACATCCTCTGCCGGCAGAAGCCCGCGTGTGGCGGCTATCTCCAGTTGCAAGGCCAGGGTTCGGCGCAGGCTGGTGGCCAGCGTCTGCTCAAAGGCAGGGGTGAACAACCGGGCCAGGTGTTCCTGGTAGCGTGCGCCCACATCGGTACTGCGGCAGGCCTCTACAATCCGTGCCGCATCATCGAGGGCCACCCGTTCCGGCACGTCGGCAGCGGGGTCTGCGGGGTATACCAGTGCCGTCTCCAGATAAAAGGATTCGCCGCTGGCAAAGTTTTGCATCAACCTCTGCAACGCCGGCACCCTCACGAAGTAGGACTCATCCGTGGGCAATTTTCCTGGCTCGACCTTGAACCTGCGCCGCTGCTCGCGCCATTCCAAGCGGTCGAGATCCAGCAGCGCGCCGCCCTCCCGGTGAAGGCCCAGGGTCAGCAAGCGGCGGGCAAACGCATCGATCGGCTGCAACTGCCGGAGTACAGCCGACATTTCAGCCTGGCTTGTGAGGTAGGCGCTATAGGCATCGCGCAGCGCCATGATTTGTGAGGCGCTGGCCCGCCTCAACCAATCAGGCAGTATCTGGCTGATGAAATCGTCCGTCGCGCGTTCGAGCTTGGGGTGCAGGGGTGCCTGTGGCATGAAGGGGTGCTCCTTTGGCTGGAAACCCCCGACGCTGACGCATTGGCGCTGTGTGCAGCAGACGGAATCAGTTGCCAGCGTGGCGAGCCTGGACCACCGCGCGGTATTGCCCCGGGTTGCAGCCGAACCACTTGCGAAAGGCCTTGTAGAACGAACTGGCATCGGCAAAACCCAGCCGTTCGGCAATTTCGCCCATGGCTGGCTCGGCGCCGACCAGCCAGGTGGTGGCAAGCTCGCGCCGCACACTGTCCTTGAGCCCCTGGTAGGTCTGCCCCTCTTCGGCCAGGCGCCTGCGCAGCGTAGAAGCAGACAGGCACAGCGTTTGCGCCAGGTGCTCCAGCGCTGGCCATTGTGCAGGTGCCTGGCGCAGCAGATCGGTACGAATGCGCCGCGCCAGGCTGGACGGGTCACGGTAACGCACCAGGATGTTGGCGGGCGCTTCGGCAAGAAAACGCTGCAATTCCTGCTCGCTGCGCCGCACTGCCAGGCCAAGGCAATCGGCGGGGATGATCATGCGCGTACGCGGGCGGCCGAACTGCAGGCTTTCGGAAAACATCACCCGGTAATCATCACAGAACGGTGGCTCGGCGCAGCGCAGGTCGATCGCCAGGATGGGGATGCGCCGCCCGGCCAGCCAGCAGGCCACGCCATGCACGATCATCCAGAAGGTGAAGTAGGTGAAGGCACGGCGCGGCTCCGCGCGCGGTTCGTTGATAACGATCTCGGCCAGGCCCGGTTGGCGCACCAGGCACGGCTGCAGGTCTTCGAGCATCAGTGCCAGAAAGCCCAGGGCCGTTTCCAGGCCCTGCCCCAGGGTTGGCTGAGCCATGCTCGCACGGCACATGAACGCCAGGCTGCCAGTGCGCAGCCCGCGAGGGTCCATGGCAAAGAACTCGTCATTGCAGCGCCGGGCCAGCAAGCGCCACAGGCGCGCATAGGATTGCGCGGCAACGCGCGCCTCGGGCAGCTCGAGGCAACTGGCATCGATGCCGGCACGCGCCAGCAGGGCGGCATTGGCTTCGCCCGCTGGGCAGGTCTGCATCAGCGCCTCACGCACCAGTTGCATGGAGATCGTATCTTTCGTGCTCATCGGTTGTTCCGGGCCCAGTCACCGGCCATCTTAGGCCGCTGGCGCGAAAACACCAGCCCTTGGGCGCACCGCGCAACTGCCATGGCCGGCCGTCACTGCGGCAATTGCACCTGTGGCTTTGCCTCGGCGAAGATCGCCCAGCTGGACATGAACAGCGCCGCGATCAACGGCCCGATAACGAAGCCGTTGAGCCCGAACACCGTCAACCCACCCAATGTGGATACCAGGATCAGGTAGTCCGGCATGCGCGTGTCCTTGCCTACCAGAATCGGCCGGAGCAGGTTATCCACCAGGCCGATCACCAGCACCCCGAACGCGGTCAGGATGATGCCCGGCAATATCGCCCCGGTCAGCAGGAAGTAGACGGCCACGGGTGCCCAGACAATGCCCGCGCCCACCGCCGGCAGCAGCGACAGCAACGCCATCAGCACCCCCCAGACCAGGGCACTGGGAATATCCAGCACCCAGAAGATGAAACCACCCAACGCACCTTGGGTCACGGCCACCAGCACGTTGCCCTTGACCGTGGCCCGCACCACGCGGTTGAACTTCAGTTGCAAGCGGCGTTTCTGGTGCTCGGGCAGCGGCACTGCCAGGCGCACACGGCGGGCCACATCGGCGCCTTCACGCAGGAAGAAGAACAGCAGGTACATCATGATGCCAAAGCCGATCAGGAACTCGAACGTACCCTGGCCAAAGCTGAAGGCCTGGCTGGCCAGCACCTGGCTGCCCTGGGTCGCCCACTTGGTGATCTTGTCGCGCAAACCATCGAGGTTGCCCACGCCCAGGTGGTCCAGCCCGTTTTGCGCGAACGCCGGCAGCATGTCCTTGCCCCGTTCGACGTAACCGGCAATGTCCAGTTGCCCGCTTTCGATCCGTTGGTACAGGGTCGCGCCTTCCTGCACCAGCAGCAGGCTGGTGATGATCACCGGCAGCACCGCCACCAGCAGGCAGATCATGGTCGTGGTGATCGCTGCCAGGTTGCGCCGGCGACCAAAACGCATCACCAGGTTGCGCTGCAGCGGGGCAAACAGGATAGCCAGCACAACCGCCCAGAATATCGCGCCGTAGTACGGCAGCAGGATCCACACGAATGCGATGGTCACCAGCGCCAGGAGTACCGCGAGGGCTTTGTTCTGTAGGGCAGTTTCGTTCATTGCAGGTCCTCGAATGGCGTATGCGATATTAGTTCGCGCCGCTTGGCCAAAAGTGCCGCTACATCCGTTGATATATATCAAAACATGCACCAGCCCCGTGCCTTAGCATCCGCGCCCTTTGCCCCGGTGCGCACCATGACCCTGATCCGCAAGCCCGAACTCCTGGCCCCTGCCGGCACCCTCAAGACCATGCGCTATGCCTTTGCCTATGGCGCCGACGCGGTCTATGCCGGCCAGCCGCGCTACAGCTTGCGGGTGCGCAACAACGAGTTCGACCACACCAACCTGGCACTGGGCATTGCCCAGGCCCACGCGCTGGGCAAGCGCTTCTACGTCGTGGTCAACATCGCCCCGCACAACGCCAAGCTGAAGACATTCCTCAAGGACCTGGCACCGGTGATCGCCATGGCGCCGGACGCGCTGATCATGTCCGACCCCGGCTTGATCATGCTGGTGCGCCAGCATTTTCCGGACATGCCGGTGCACCTGTCGGTACAGGCCAACACGGTAAACTGGGCCAGCGTGCAGTTCTGGCAAGGCATGGGCCTTGGCCGGGTGATCCTGTCACGCGAGTTGTCACTGGAAGAAATCGGCGAAATCCGCCAACAGGTGCCGGGCATGGAGCTGGAAGTGTTCGTGCATGGCGCCCTGTGCATGGCCTACTCCGGCCGCTGCCTGTTGTCGGGTTACCTCAACAAGCGTGATGCCAACCAGGGCACCTGCACCAACGCCTGCCGCTGGAAGTACGATGCCACGCCCGCCACCGAGAACGCCGTGGGCGACATCGTTCGCCAAGTGCAGCCCACCCTGGGCCTGGGCGCCCCTACCGACCAGGTGTTCCTGCTGCAGGAAAGCAACCGCCCCGGTAGCGAAATGCCGGCGTTCGAAGATGAGCACGGTACCTACATCATGAATGCCAAGGACCTGCGCGCCATCCAGCACGTGGAACGCCTGGTCGGCATGGGCGTGCATTCGCTGAAGATCGAGGGCCGCACCAAGTCGCATTTCTACTGCGCCCGCGCCGTGCAGGCGTACCGCCAGGCAATCGATGACGCAGTGGCCGGGCGCCCCTTCGACCGCGCGCTGATGGACAACCTGGAGTCGCTGGCACAACGGGGCTACACCGAAGGTTTTCTGCGCCGCCACGTGCACGACGAGTACCAGAACTACCAGCGTGGCAACTCGGTGTCCGAGCGCCAGCAGTTCGTTGGCGAGCTGACCGGGGTGCGCGTCGACGGCCTGGCCGAGGTCAAGGTGAAGAACCGCTTCAGGGTGGGCGACCACCTCGAGCTGATGACCCCGCGCGGCAACTACCATTTCGACTTGCAGCGCCTGTGCAACGGTCAGCGGCAGGCCATCGAGGTAGCGCCGGGTGATGGCCACGTGGTCTACCTGCCGATTCCGGAACAGGTCGCCCTCGACCACGCGTTGCTGATGCGTGACCTTGCCCCCGAAGCAGCCACCCGCTGAGAATCCTGTACTATGGACCGGTTTGCTCTGAAGGAGTGTTGCGACATGCTGCGTAAACATCTGTTGACCCTGGGCCTGCTGGCCATGAGCGGCCTGGCCCAGGCTGGCGACACCATCGACGTGTACCGCGACCCCAACTGCGGCTGCTGCAAGGCCTGGATCAGCCACCTGCGCGATAACGGTTTCACCGTCAACGACCATGTCGAACCGAACATGAGCGCGGTCAAGCAGCGCCTGGGCGTGGCCCCACGCCTGGCTTCGTGCCATACCGGGGTGATCGACGGCAAGTTCGTCGAAGGCCACGTGCCGGCCGAACAGGTACGCCTGTTGAGCCAGCGCAACGACCTCAAGGGCCTGGCCGTGCCGGGCATGCCGATGGGCTCACCGGGCATGGAAATGGGCGACCACAAGGATGCCTACCAGGTGATCGGGGTGACCCAGGGCGGCCAGGACACCGTGGTCGCCAACTACTGATGCTCGGCCTGTGGGCGCTGTTTTTCAGTGCCTTTGGCGCCGCCACCCTGCTGCCGCTGCAATCGGAAGCCGTGCTGGTCGGGCTGTTGCTGGGCCAGCCCGAGGCCTGGGCCACCCTGCTGCTGGTCGCCACCTTGGGCAACGTGCTCGGTTCGGTGGTGAACTGGCTGTTGGGCCGGGCCATCGAGCACCTGCGCGACAAGCGCTGGTTCCCCTTCAGCACCGCGCAGTTGGCGCGTGCGCAGAAGCGCTACCAGCGCTGGGGCCAGTGGTCGCTGCTGCTCAGCTGGATGCCGGTGATTGGCGACCCCTTGACGCTGATTGCCGGGATCATGCGCGAACCGTTCTGGCGCTTCCTGCTGCTGGTGAGCGTGGCCAAAGCAGGGCGCTATGCAGTGCTCACCATGATCACCCTGGGCTGGTTTCACGCTCGGTAACACCTTTCGCCCTCCCCTTGGTCCATGGGCTGTTACAGTGTTTTTTTCCTACAAGCTTCTACAGGGAGTTCCCCTATGCTGCGCGCAACAGCTCTGGCCTTGGCGTGCCTGGCCGGCGGTTCGGCCGTCGCTGCAGAATCGCCCACCTTCGGCCCCCAACTCGAAGGTTTCCGCTACCCGCATCCGCTCCAGCATTTCGACTTCAAGTCCCAGGGCCAGGCCCTGCAGATGGGCTACATGGACGTGCCTGCACAAGGCCAGGCCAACGGCCACAGCGTGGTGTTGATGCACGGCAAGAACTTCTGCGCCGCTACCTGGGAAACCACCATCGAGGCGCTGAGCAAGGCCGGCTACCGAGTGATCGCCGTCGACCAGGTCGGCTTCTGCACGTCCAGCAAACCGGCGCACTATCAGTACAGCTTCCAGCAGTTGGCAGACAATACCCATGCCCTGCTGGAGCGCCTGGGGGTCAAGCGTGCCAGCGTGCTCGGCCACTCAACAGGCGGCATGCTCGCCACCCGCTACGCGCTGATGTACCCGCAACAGGTCGAGCGGCTGGCGATGGTCAACCCGATCGGCCTGGAAGACTGGAAGGCGCTTGGCGTGCCCTACCGTACCGTGGACCAGTGGTATGCCCGCGAGCTGAAGCTCAATGCCGAGGGTGTAAGCGAATATGAGCGCAAAACGTATTACGCGGGCCGCTGGAAGCCGGAATACGAGCGCTGGGTGCAGATGCTGGTGGGGCTCAACCAGGGCCCCGGGCATGAAGCGGTGGCGTGGAACTCGGCATTGATCTACGACATGATTTTCACCCAGCCGGTGTACCACGAGTTCAAGGACCTGCAGATGCCCACCTTGCTGTTGATCGGCGACAAGGACAGCACGGCGATCGGCAGTGATATCGCGCCGCCGCAGGTCAAGGCCAGGCTGGGCAAGTACGCCGAACTGGGGCCGCAGGTGACCAAGCTGATCCCCAAGGGTGAGCTGATCACCTTCGAAGGCATGGGGCACGCGCCGCAGATCGAAGAGCCGGTCAGGTTCAACCGCACGCTGATCGAATGGTTGGGGCGCTGAGCGCTGAGCGGCTGTCGGGCTTAGCCCCCTCCAAACCGCTGCAGTTGCATCTCCCGTAGCCGGCTCAGGGTGCGTTGAAAAGGGAACGCCAGGTACCCCTGGGTGTAGAGGGCATCCAGCGGTACGTGCGCTTCCAGGTACAATGCCACCCGGCGGTCATAACACTCGTCGACCAGGGCAATGAACCGGCGCACCGCGTCGTCGTTGGGCGACAAGGCGGGTAGCTGGCGATCGCCCGCCGCTACCCGCAGCGCCGCATCCTCGGTGCCACGGGCAATGCGCCCCGCCCGCTGTTCACCGCCCAGCGCCGGCACTGCCGATAACAGAATGGCTGCAAAACGGTCGCACAAAGCCATGAAATCCACGGCTGCCAGGGGTTGCTCGCACAGGTCGGCAAAACGGCACCAGATGGCGTGGTCATTGCGGCGCACCACCTGGACTTGCCGGGTGCCGATCGGCAACGGCCGGTCGGTTCCGCCATCGTCCGGGCCAAGCTGGCGGAACACCTCGCCCAGCCGGCTGGCCTGCCCCGCCTCTACCACCCAGTAGCGCTGCTGCGCTGCGCCGGGGTGCAGGCGGTGATCCTGGCCGCCAGCCACCGGCAGCACCTGCATGTGGCGCTGGATTGCGGCGATAGCCGGCAGGAAGCGCTCGCGGTTGAAACCGTCGCGGTACAGTTGCTCGGGTGGCTGATTGGACGTGGCGACAACCACCACGCCCTCGTCGAACAGCACCTGGAACAGCCGGCCAAGAATGATCGCATCGCCAATGTCATTGACGAACAGTTCGTCGAAGCACAACACCCGAATCTGGCCGGCGAGCTCCCGGGCCAGCGCTTGCAATGGGTCGGCAGTGCCGTTCAGCTGGAACAGGCGCTGGTGCACCCAAGCCATGAAATGGTGGAAATGCTGGCGTCGGCTGGGCACGGTCAGGCAGCGATGGAACTGGTCCATCAGCCAGGTCTTGCCACGGCCGACCGGCCCCCACAGGTAGATACCCTGGGCCGGGCGGCCCTGTTCAACGGCCTGAAAACAGCCCTGCAAGGCGTCAACGGCGCGCGCCTGGGCAGGGTCGGCGACATAGCCCTGGGTCGCCAGGGCTTGCTGGTAAAGGAATTGCGGGGTCATGGCCATGCCGCATTCTACACGGCCAAGGGCGCGGCAGGTTCAGGGCTCCTTGCTCAGGCCGACCTTGAGCAGCGCGCCATCCTTGTCATCGGTGAGTACGTACACATACCCATCCGGCCCCACCCGTACATCGCGGATGCGCGCCTTCAGATCACCGAGCAGGCGCTCTTCATGGACCACCTTGTCACCCTTCAATTGCAAGCGGATCAGTTCCTGCGTGGCCAGCGCACCAATGAACAGGTTGTGGTCCCACGCCTTGAAGGTGGGGCTGTCGTAGAACGCCATCCCGCTGATGCCCGGCGACTTCTCCCAGACATGGTGTGGGTCGACCATACCCTTGACATGCTTGCCCTTGGCCTCGGGAATCGGCATCAGCGAATAATTGATGCCATGGGTGGCGACCGGCCAACCGTAGTTCTTGCCGGCCTCGGGAATGTTGATTTCATCACCACCGCGCGGGCCGTGTTCGTGGGTCCACAGCTTGCCAGTCCAGGGGTTGAGCGCAGCACCTTGCTGATTGCGGTGGCCATACGACCAGATTTCCGGCCGCACATTGTCCCTGCCGACAAACGGGTTGTCCTTGGGCACCTTGCCATCCGGCCAGATTCGCACGACCTTGCCCTGCAGTTTGTCCAGGTCCTGCGCGGTAGCGCGCTGGTTGTTCTCGCCCAGGGCGATGAACAGGTAGCCATCGCGGTCGAACACAAGCCGCGAGCCGAAATGGTTACCCACCGACAGCTTGGGCTGCTGGCGGAAGATCACGTTGAAGTTCTCCAGCCGGGCGCGGTCTTCGGACAATTGCCCGCGGCCGACCGCCGTGCCGGCCTTGCCGTCACTGCCCTCCTCGGCGAAGGACAGGTAGACCGTGCGGTCTTTGGCGAAGTCTGGCGACAACGCCACATCCAGCAGGCCACCCTGGCCCTCGGCCCACACTTTCGGCACGCCATTGATGGGCGGGCCGACCTTGCCCTCGGCGTTGACCAGGCGCAGGTTGCCGGCACGCTCGGTGACCAGCATGTCCTTGCCACCCGGCAGGAAAGCCAGTGCCCATGGGTTGCGCAGGCCATCGGCCACGGTGCTGACGGTCAGGCTGCCTTCTTCACTGGGAAACTGCTGTTCGGACGCGGCCTGGGCCAGCAGGGGCAGCAGCGCAGCGGCGGTCAGGGTGGCTAGCCAGGGTGCTCGGAGCATGCACAATTCCTTTCAAGTGGGCTTATGGCGCACGCGGGTTGTCGCGCGCTGGCCGGGACGGTTCCAGGTTCGGGGTTTGCTGCTGGCGACGCAGGTTGTCGCCATTGCCGATGCCGCGGTTGTCCAGCGTGGGCACACGCTGTTGCGGCTCGGTAGACGGGCCGCGCACCGGCGGGGTGGCCGGCAGGCTGCCTTGGCGGCTGTTGGGGTTGGCGCGCTGAATCGGGCTGTTGTACGGGTTGCGGTAGTCGGCAGCGAGCTGCAACGGTGGCTGCGGAGCCGCGTGCACGGGCAGGCACAAGGCCAGGCCAAGGGCCAGCGTGGGCAATGTCGGACTCATGCTTCACCTCCTGTACGAAAACGCGGCGCCTGCTGGCTTTGATAGCCTGAGGCGCCAGGGGTTCGCGGCCAGATGTGTGAAAGCAGGTGGAGTTGCATCCTGATGTTTCAGCAGGCGCAGCGGAGGCCGCTGGCGGCCCCCTCATTGGCCGGTATCGACCTTGTGCCGGGCGGCATACAGGCACAGCATCTCCATCGCCAGGGTTGCCCCGGCCAGGGCGGTGATGTCGGCATGGTCGTAAGCCGGTGCCACTTCCACCAAGTCCATGCCTACCAGGTTGATGCCACGCAGCCCGCCGAGAATCTCCAGTGCCTGCACCGTGCTCAAGCCACCACACACCGGCGTGCCGGTGCCAGGCGCGTAGGCCGGGTCCAGGCAGTCGATATCGAAGGTCAGGTACACCGGGCGCTCGCCCACGCGCTGGCGAATCGCCGCAATGACCGCCTCGGCGCCCTGCCGGTGCACCTGCCGGGCGTCCAGGATGGCGAAGCCCTGGCTGTCGTCGTTGGTGGTCCGCAGGCCGATCTGCACCGAGTGGGCGGGGTCGACCAGGCCTTCACGGGCGGCATGCCAGAACATGGTGCCGTGATCGATGCGCTTGCCCTCCTCGTCCGGCCAGGTGTCGCTGTGCGCATCGAAATGCACCAGCGCCAACGGGCCATGGTGGCGGGCATGGGCCTTCAACAGTGGGTAACTGATGAAATGGTCGCCGCCCAGGGTGAGCATCGCGCAGCCGGCTTGCAGAATGCGTTCGGCATGGGCTTCGATGCTGCCGGGTACCGACTGCGGCGTACCGCTGTCGAAGGCGCAGTCGCCATAGTCGATCACCGCCAGGTGGTCGAAGGGGTCGAACGCCCAGGGCCAGTGGCGGGCCCACGCCTGCTGCACCGAGGCGGCACGAATGGCCCTGGGGCCGAAGCGTGCGCCGGGCCGGTTACTGGTGGCGGTATCGAACGGTACGCCGCTGACCACCACATCCACCCCATGCAGGTCGCGGCTGTAGCGGCGGCGAGCAAAACTGGTGATGCCGGCATAGGTACTTTCGGCGGCAGTGCCATACAGGCTGTCGCGGGTAATGGCCTGGTCGTTGTTCAAGGCTTGCTCCACGGTCGGGCTCCTCGGTCTGCAGGGTTATTGGCGGCTGCGAAAGGCAGTCCACAGGCGGTTGCGCTGGCGCAGGTCGGCCAGGGCCATGCTGCGGTCGGCGAACAGCCGCTGACGAACTTCGGCCGGTGGGTAGATATCCGGGTCGTTGCGCACGGTTTCATCCACCAGCGGCGTGGCGGCCTGGTTGGCGTTGGCGAAAAACAGCGTGTTGGTCAGCGCCGCCACCGACTCAGGCTTGAGCATGAAGGCGATGAACGCCCGTGCCGCCTCCGGGTGAGGTGCATCCTTGGGGATGGCCAGGTTGTCTTGCCACACCAGCGTGCCCTCGCGGGGGATGCGGTAGATCAGCTCGAACGGCTTGCCGGCACGCCGGGCCTGGTCGGCGGCCATGGCGGCATCGCCGTTGTAGGTCAGCGCCAGGCACACGCTGCCGTTGGCCAGGTCGCTGATCTGCCGGCCATTGGCAACGTAGCTGATCGACGGCTGCAATTGGCCCAGCAGCTTCTGTGCAGCTGCCAGGTCGTCCTTGTTCTGGCTGTACGGGTCCTTGCCCAGGTAGTTCAGGGCCACGCCGATCACTTCCTGCGGCGAGTCGGGCATGGCGATACCGCAGTCTTTCAGGCGGCTGGCGTACTCGGGCTTGAACAGCAGGTCGAGGCTGTCCAGCGGTACCTCGCCCAGGCGCTGGCGCACCGCCTGTACGTTCACCCCCAGGCCCAGCGTGCCCCAGGTGTAAGGCACCGCGTAACGGTTGCCGGGGTCGGCCTCGGCGAGCTTGGCCAGCAGGTCGCGGTCGAGGTTGGCATAGCCGGGCATGGCCTGGGCCTGCAACGGCTGCAGGGCATTGGCCTTCAGCGCCCGCGCCAGCACCGTGGCGGACGGCACGACAACGTCGTAACCGCTGCCCCCGGTAAGCAGCTTGGTTTCCAGCACTTCGGTGGTATCGAAGGTGTCGTAGCGGACCTTGTAGCCGGTCTCCTGCTCGAAGCGCTGCAGGGTCTGCGGGGCGACATAGTCCGCCCAGCTGTAAAGGTTCACGACTTTCTCTTCGGCTTGCAGCGGCAAGGCGAGTACCAGCGACAACAGGCACAACGATGAACGCATGACAGACACCTCGGCAAATGGGTGGATGCCGCGAGCATGTCAGCCGGGTTACATTGAAGAAATGGCAAGTTTGCAAAGCTGACATTCACCAGGAGCAATGCAATGCTCGGACAAGTGCATGACCCCGACCTGCACCTGCTGCGGCTGTTCGTCACTGTAGCCGAGGCCGGTGGCTTCAGCGCTGCACAGGGGCTGCTGGGCTTGAGCCAGCCCACCATCAGCCAACGCATGGCCCAGCTGGAAACACGCCTGGGCTACCGCCTGTGCAGCCGGGGCAAGGGGGGGTTCCGGCTGACCGAGAAAGGCCGGATGCTGTTGGAAGCCACGCGCGCGCTGCTGCTGAACATCGAGCAGTTCCGCCAGCAGGCCAACGGTGTTGCCGGGCGACTGCTGGGCACCGTGCGCATCGGCCTGGCGGAAAACCAGGACAAGCAGGTGAGCCTCAAGCTGGCGGCGGCGATCGCGGCATTTCGCCGCCGCGTCGAGTCGGTGCAACTGGAACTGATCAGTGCGCCACCGGCGGAGCTGGAGCGGTTGTTGCTGGAGCAGCGGCTGGACTACGCCATCAGCTATTTTTCCGGTAAACAGGCGGCGTTCGACTATCAGCCCTTGTTCGAGGAACGGCAGCGGCTGTATTGCGGCAAAGAGCATCCCTTGTTCGGCATGCCGCAGGTGCCGCGCCAGCGTTTGCTGGAGCAGGACCAAGTGCGCCACCCATACCGGTTCATCGAGGGCGACGAGCCGTTCCAGAGCAGGCACGGCATGGCGGTGGCAGAACAGATCGAGAGCGTGCTGACGTTCATTCTGTCGGGCAGGCACATTGGTTATCTGCCGTGTCACAGCGCCCTGGCCTGGGAGGCCGAGGGGCAACTGTGGGCGCTGGACCCGGGGCTGGATTTTGTCGTGCCGTTTACCCTGGCCCGGCACCGGGCGCAGGTGGCCGGCGAGGCACAGAAGGCATTCGCCGAAGATGTATTGGCGGCCTTCGCCTGAAAGCCAAGCACGGTGCCTGCAGGAGCGGCCTTGCGTCGCGAAGGGCCGCAAAGCGGCCCCGGCAACCACTACTGAATGCTCAACCCAAAGGGCCCCAGGCACCCCTGCCCTGCGCCCAGGCTCAGTAAGCCAAGCTCCAGGTCAGGGTATAGGTGCGCCCGCGCCCCTGGTAGTCATACAGGTACGCCGGCCCGTAGGTCGGCGAATAGAACAGCGTCGCGCGCTGCCCCCAGACCGTACTGTACTGCTTGTCCAGCAGGTTCTGGATACCCGCGCTGAAGGTGCCGAAACCGGTGTCCTGGCTGGCCAGCAGGTCGAAGGTGGTGTAGCCGTCGATCTCATGGTCGGCATCGTCCTTCAGGCTGAAAGCGTGGTTGGCCTGCAACCGCGCGCTGCGGCCGTCACCCTTCCAGCCAACGAAACCGGTGGCCTTCGACAACGACGCATAGCGGGCATCGCGTTTGATCCAGCCGCCGTCGACCGCCTCTTCCTCGGAGCGGGTCAGGTGCAGCGTGCCGCCCGCTTCCCAACCACTCTGGAAGTGGCGGGTCAATGCCCCTTCAAAGCCGAAGTCACGGCTCTTCTGCTCTTCGACATTGATGGTCAGCGTTTGCGAGTCGACGTTGATGATCTTGTCCGACCAGATGTAGTACAGCGCTGCCTGGGCGTCCCAGTCCAGGTCGGCATAGCGCCAGCCCAGCTCCACCTGACGGCTCTTGATCCCGGCCAGGGGGTTGTCTGCCACGCTCAGGCCCGGCTTGCCGTAGTACTTGGCCGGGTCTGGCAGGTCGAAGCCTTCGCCATAGTTGGCCCACGCCTGATGGCCATTCTTGAAGTCGTAAATGGCGCCGACGTTGAACAGGTTGACCTGGTAATCGTTGCTCCCGCCGGGCACGCCCTTGAAGTCGCTGACATCCACGTCCATCTGCTGGCGCCGGGCGCCGCCAGACAAGGTCAGGTTGTCGGTGGCGCGCCAGTCCAGCTGCCCATACAGCGAAACGCCATCCACCCGATAGCTCGGGTAACGTGCGGCCTTGCTCTCCTTCTCCAGGTCCAGGCCACCGGAGTCGGACGAGGTCTGTGCGTTGAAGGTGGTCTGCTCGGCACTGAAGCGCTCGCGGTCCAGGTCCACGCCATAGGTCAGCTTGAGCGTGTCCCATTGCTTGGCGAACAACCCCTTGAGGCTGGAAACCTCGAAGTTCTGCTGCGAGGCAGCAAAATACACCCCCCGCGAGCCTGTAGGGGTGGCCCGGTTGTAGTACGGGAACGGGTAGAAGTTGTCGTCTTCCTTGCGGTACGACGCTTGCAGGTAGAAGTCCTGGCCGAGCACGTCGCTGTGGTGGTAGTTGGCGTTGAGCAGCAGGCGCCGGGTGCGCGGCTCCAGGCCGGCTGAATAACCGCTGCGCAGCTCGGCGTCTTCCAGGTCGGAGGGCGCGTTGTAGTTCAGGTTGGGGAAGTAGATACCGGTGCTGCCGTCGTTGCCCGAGTCGTAATACTGGGCCAGCAGGTCAAGGCTTTGCTGCTCGTTCAACTGCATGCCCAAGCTGCCGAGCACATCGACCGTGCGGTTGTACTGCAGGTCGGTCTGGGTGTTGTCGATGAATATCTGCTCGCCGGCCCCGTCGTAGAACGCTTCGTTCTGCTCGCCGGAGATACCCAGGCGGGCATTGACCCGCTCGTTGCCGCCGCTGATCGACTGGGCAAAGCGGGTGGCCAGGTCGTCGCTGTTGTTGAAGCCGCTGCTGGCACCCAACTGGGTCTCGAAACGGGCCGGCCCGGGTTCGCCCTTCTTGGTGACGATGTTGATGATACCGCCGGTGGCGCCCCCGCCGTAGATGGCGCTGGCACCAGACAGCACTTCGACGCGCTCGACATTGAACGGCGAAATGCTGTCGAACTGGCGTGACAGCCCCCGCGAGCTGTTCTGGCTGACCCCGTCGATCATCACCAGCACATTGCGCCCACGCATGTTCTGGCCGTAGTTGGTGCGCCCTTCCGGTGCCAGGTCCAGGCCCGGCACCAGCTTGCCGATGGCTTCCTTCAGGCTGACGCCACTGTCGATCTGTTCGCGCAGTTGCTGTTGGTCGACCACCCACACGGTCCCGGGGATTTCGCTGATTGCCGTACTGGTACGCGAAGCCACACTGACTTCGATCGGCTTGAGGTTGACCGCCTGCGGCGCAGCCTCGGCCTTGCGCAGGGTAACCGTGCGGGCATCGCTGAATTGCCAGCCCATGCCACTACCGGCCAGCAATTGTTGCAGCGCCTGCTCGACACTGTAGCTGCCGCGCAGGGCCGGGCCGGCCAGGCCGGCGACATCGCCGGTGGTGTACAGCAAGTGCAGGCCGGCCTGGTCGGCAAACGAGGTCAGGGCTTTATCCAGCGGCTGCGCAGGCAGGTCGAGCTGAACCTGCCGGGCCTGCAGCTGGGCGTTTTCGGCGGTGGTCGAAGCAGCCGCATGCAGCGGGCCAGTCAGCATGGCCAGGGCACTGCAAGACAACAGGGCATGGTGAAGTGAACCGCGGCGGCGGGGCAAAGGCTTGGGCATCAGAGACACGTAGGCGCTTCCTGACAAGTCGTAAATGAGAATGAGTTGCTGATCAGTCCCACTACGACGATCTGGCTTGCAGGAACTTGCAGTGGCCACTGCAAATTTTTTCTGCGCTGGCCGCTCAATGCACCACGGCCAACCAAGGCAGGTAGGTCACCTTAAGCCCATACCGCTGCTCCAGGGTGCGCAACAGCGCCTGCGGCTCATCCAGGTCGAAGACCCCACTCACCTCCATCGCCGCCAGGTTGCTGTCGGACAGCACGATGCGCCCGTGCCGGTAACGCTCCAGCTCTTCCAGCACCTGCCCCAACGGCTTGCCATTGAAGATCAGCTTGCCGCGCTGCCAGGCCAACTGGGCACCGGCATCCGCCGCTACTGCCAACGGCTGCTCGCCGACCTTGGCCTCGCCACGTGCCAGTACCACGTGCCCATCACGGCGCACGCTGAAGGTGGCGGCACGGCCCTGCACCGCTGCACCGGCCGTGTCCACCACGAACGGCCGGGCATCATCGGCCATTTCGAACAGTGCCTCACCTGCAGCCAGCACCACGCGCCGCTCATGCTCGCTGAATACCACACGCAAGGCGCTGGCACTGTTCAGGGTGACCCGCGTGCCATCGGCCAACGTCACGACCTGCCGCTCGCCCACGCCAGTGTGGTAATCGGCCAACAACACCGGCGCCTGCTGCCAGGCGACCAGGGCAGTGACCAGCAATACCCCGCAGGCCGCTACGCCCGCCTGCTGCAGCCACCGGCGGCAATGGCGCAGGGCCTGGCCAATGTACTTGGCCACCATGCTTTCCGACACGCCAAGGCGTTGCGCGACCTGCTTCTGGGTCAGGCCGTCGACGCGGTTCAGCAACAAGGCCTGGCGGGCCTTGCAGGGCAACTGCAACAGCGCCTGATCGAGCAGTTGCAGGCGCTCACGCGCCAGCAACACCGCCTCGGGCGCTGGCGCTGGGCAGGCTAGCTCGCCTGCCCCGTCGCAATCATCGTGGCTGGCCGCGATGCGTTGCTCGCGGCGCAGGGCGTCGATGGCCAGGTTACCCGCCACGCGGAAGATGAAACTGCGCGCGTGCAGCACCGGCAACGCCTGCTCGTCGATGTGCACCAGCTTGAGGTAGGTTTCCTGCGCGACGTCGGCGGCACGCTGGCGGTCGCTCATGCGCCGGGTCAGGAACTGCAGCAAGTCGTCGTAGTGCTCCTGGAAACTCGCCAGCAGGCCCGACACAGGTGAAGTCAGCATGGGTTTGGGAACGACCAGTAAGAGAAGTTATCGACTGTTAATGAGAAACAGTATCTTTCATCTGACCCAACACTTTCAACGCCGGCGCGCATTTGCCACACTGACGGCTCGTTCACTTAGGCAAGGTCGTACCCATGGTTGCCCGACTGCACCGCTACACCCGCCTGCTCATCGCCCTGTGCCTGACCAGCAGCCTGGCGGCCTGCGCGCTCCTGCAGCCACGCGACCCGCTGAACATCAGCGTGATCGGCATCGAACCGCTGCCGGGGCAGGAACTGGAGCTGCGCATGGCCGTGAAAATGCGGGTGCAGAACCCCAACGAAGAGGCAATCGACTACAACGGCATCGCCCTCGACCTGGAGGTGAACGGCCAGCCACTGGCTGCCGGGGTCAGTGACCAGCAGGGGCACATTGGCCGCTACGACGAGGCGGTGATCGTGGTGCCGGTGAGCATCACGGCGTTCTCTTTCCTGCGCCAGGCCTACGGGCTGGGCCAGGTGGGTACCCTGCAGGGCCTGCCCTACAAGCTACGCGGCAAGCTGGCCAGCGGGCCACTGGGCACCGTGCGCTTCACCGACGAGGGCAAGCTGGACCTGCCCAAAGGGACCACCTGGTAAACAGCGGGCGCTCAGCGGTTGGCGCTGGCTGCTGCCATCAGCTTGTTGACTTCGCTGCGGACCATGCTGGCGTATTCGGGGGGCGACATGCCCTCCAGCTCAGCGCGCACCCACTCGGCCCACTTGCCTTTGCGCCGTGGCTTCTCGGCGATCAGCCGGGCGGCTTCGCCCTTGGCCTTGCCCAGGTTGGTCTGCCACATTTCGAACAGCCGGGCCTTCTCTGCCTCGATCTGCGCCCGTTCCTCGAAGCTCATGTTGGCCAGATTGAAACTCATGCATCACCTGCTAGACCGTAAATGGCGGCTATCTTACACCAACGCGCCAACCTCACGCCGACGCAACTTTTCCGGCGCGCAAGTATCCATTGTTCAAACCACCCATCGACGAGGACACTTTCATGGCCCGGAAAAAAGCCACGCTGGCCGACAGCGATCAAATCAAGGACCAGGTCTTCAGTGAGTTGCAGGCGCTGATCGAAGAATCGGAGAAGCTGCTCAACGACAGCGCTGCCCTGGTTGGCGAAGAAGCCGACAGCCTGCGCGCGCAGGTCAGCCTGAAGCTGAAACAGGCACGCCAGGCCGCCGCAAACATGCGTGACAAGGCGCAGCCCATGGTCAACGCCACGCAAGACTACATCGGTGGCCACCCGTGGCAAACCGTGGCCATATCCGCCGGCCTCGGCCTGGTGGTGGGCCTGCTGCTGGGCCGGCGCAACTGACCGAGCGGCCGCGCCGGCGGCACGCTTCAGGCGGCTTGCGCCAGCGGAATCCCGCTGTGGAAGCGCAGCTCCTGGTCGGGTGACTGGATAAGCTCCGCTTCCGCCGCGCGCACCAGTTCAATGCGGCGGGCAATGTCCGCCGCATCCCCATAGTGGTGTGCCAGTTTCAGGTAGCCCTGGTAATGGCGCGCCTCGCTTTTCAGCAGGCCATGGTAGAAACGGCCCAGCTCTTCATCCAGGTGCGGCACCAGCGCGGCAAAGCGCTCGCAGCTGCGCGCTTCGATGAACGCCCCGACCACCAGTGTATCCACCAGCTTGACCGGCTCATGGGCGCGCACCAGCCGGCGCAGCCCCGATGCGTAGCGCCCCGCCGACACCGGCCGCAGCGGTACGCCACGGCGTTTCATCAGGCGCAGCACCTGCTCGTGGTGCACCAGCTCCTCGCGCGCCAGGCGCGACATCATGTTGATCAGGTCAAGGTGGGTGTTGTACTTGGCGATCAGGCTCAGGGCAGTGCTGGCGGCCTTGAATTCGCAGTTCTTGTGGTCGATCAGCAAGGTTTCCTGGTCGGCCAGTGCTGCTTCGATCCAGGCGTCTGGCGTCGGGCAGCCCAGGAAGGCATCGATTTCGGGGGTCAGGGACATGAGCATGCAACCACACGGAACAGGCAGGGCTGGCGATTATACCGGCGGTGGCGGTCGGCGCCAGTGGCTATGCTTGATGTGTATCAAGCACCCGCGCGGGCAGCGGGGACTATAGTCAGGCATTGGTTGCCCCCTTTGAGTGGAGTTAACGCCCATGCAAGCCATCCGCAGCATTCTCGTGGTGCTCGACCCCGAACACGCCCACAGCCGGGCACTGACCCGGGCCAAGCTGATTGCAGGCGTCACCGGCGCGCGCCTGCACCTGCTGATGTGCGACAAACGGCATGACCACAGCGCGCTGTTGAGCGTGCTGAGCCGCCAACTGCACGACGACGGTTATGACAATGTCTCCCACGAAGAGGCCTGGCGCGGCAACCTGCACGACACCATCATCTTCGTGCAGCAGGCCGAAGGCTGTGAGCTGGTAATCAAGGAACACCGCCCCGACAACCCGCTGAAAAAGGCCCTGCTCACCCCCGGTGACTGGAAACTGCTGCGCCAATGCCCGTGTGCCGTGCTGATGGTCAAGAGCGAGCGGCCGTGGACTGGCGGCAGGATTCTGGCCGCGGTGGACGTGGGCAACCAGGACGAGGATCACCGCCGCCTGCACGCCAGCATCATCGACCATGGCCATGACATCGCCGCGCTGGCCAAGGGCGAGCTGCATGTCATCAGCGCACACCCGTCGCCCATGCTGTCGGCGGCCGACCCGGTCTACCAGTTGAGCGAAACCATCGAGGCACGCTACCGTAAAGCGTGCGAGGCGTTCCAGGCCGAGTACGGCATCAGCGAGGAACGCCTGCACGTGGCTGAAGGACCGGCAGATGTGCTTATCCCCCATACCGAGCAGCGGTTGGATGCGGTGGTGACCGTGATCGGTACGGTGTGCCGCACAGGGATTACCGGGGCGTTGATTGGCAATACTGCAGAGGTGGTACTCGATGAGCTGAAGGGCGACGTGCTGGTGCTCAAGCTTGAAGAAACCAGCACCAAGCTGGCCGAACGGGTCCGGGGTTGACGCCCCCTGCAGGCGCGCCACGGGGGCGCGCCTGCACAAGGGCGCAGGTAGCCGTCAGCCCAATGCTTCACGCACCTTCGGGTCCAGCCCCTCCCCGTCGTTGGCTGCAATCCACTCCAGCAGCTGCCTGCGCATGGCCGGCGTCCAGAAGCTTTGCAGATGCTGGCGTACCCCTTGCACGGCCAGCGCTCGGTTAGGCTCGCTGTCGAAATAATGGGCAATCTGGTTGGCCATCTTGACCAGGCTGGCGCTGCTCATTGGCGTACCTCGGCTTTCTCCGCTGTGCGGCGCTCCTGCAGCAGGCGCCGCTGTTCGTCACTGAAGTCCTGATAGCGCTGCTGCCATTGCGAAGGCTGGAACACTTTGACCACCTCCACCGCCGTGACCTTGTACTCAGGGCAGTTGGTAGCCCAGTCGGAGTTGTCGGTGGTGATCACGTTGGCCCCCGACTCGGGGAAGTGGAACGTGGTGTACACCACCCCCGCGGCCACCCGCGCACTGACCTTGGCGCGCAGCACCGTCTGCCCGGCACGGCTGCCAATGCCGACCCAGTCGCCGTCCTGGATACCCCGGCTTTCGGCATCGGTGGGGTGGATTTCCAGGCGGTCGGCGTCGTGCCAGGCCACGTTGCCGGTGCGCCGCGTCTGCGCGCCGACGTTGTACTGGCTGAGGATGCGCCCGGTGGTCAGCAACAGCGGGTAGCGGCTGTTGACCTTTTCGTCAGTCGGCACATAGCCGGTGAGCATGAAGCGGCCCTTGCCCCGTACGAACTGGTCGATGTGCATGGTTGGCGTGCCATCCGGCGCGGCCTCGTTGCAGGGCCATTGCAGGCTGCCATGGCGTTCGATTTCGGCGTAGCTGACCCGGCGGAAGGTCGGGGTCAGGCGGGCGATTTCATCCATGATCTCGGACGGGTGGCGGTAGTGCATCGGGTAGCCCAGGGCGCCGGCCAGGGCGATGGTAGCTTCCCAGTCAGCCTTGCCCGCGAGCGGTTCCATGACCTTGCGCACCCGTGAAATTCGCCGCTCGGCGTTGGTGAAGGTGCCGTCCTTTTCCAGGAACGAACTGCCCGGCAGGAACACGTGGGCGAACTTGGCGGTTTCGTTGAGGAAGATGTCCTGTACCACCACGCACTCCATCGCGAGCAACGCTGCGGTGACGTGCTGGGTGTTGGGGTCACTTTGGGCAATGTCTTCACCCTGGCAGTACAGCGCCTTGAAGCTGCCGTCCAGCGCTGCCTCGAACATGTTGGGAATACGCAGGCCCGGGTCGGGCTGCAAGGTCACGCCCCAGGCCTGCTCGAACTCTTCACGCACCGCCTGGTTGGAAATATGCCGGTAACCGGGCAACTCATGGGGGAACGAACCCATGTCGCACGAACCCTGCACGTTGTTCTGGCCGCGCAGTGGGTTGACCCCTACCCCTTCACGGCCGATGTTGCCGGTGGCCATGGCCAGGTTGGCGATGGCCATCACCGCGGTGCTGCCCTGGCTGTGCTCGGTCACCCCAAGGCCGTAATAGATGGCCGCATTACCGCCGGTGGCGTACAGCCGGGCGGCGGCGCGGATCTGCTCTGGCGCTACGCCACACACCGGGCCAAGCACTTGCGGGGCGTTCTCGGCACGGCTGACGAAGTCGCGCCAGCGGGCGAAGTCTTCGGTTTCGCAGCGGGCATCGATGAAGCCCTGGTCCAGCAGGCCCTCGGTG
Organism: Pseudomonas sp. NBRC 111127; assembly: GCF_001320345.1. NCBI lineage: Bacteria > Pseudomonadati > Pseudomonadota > Gammaproteobacteria > Pseudomonadales > Pseudomonadaceae > Pseudomonas > Pseudomonas sp. NBRC 111127. The sequence continues at coordinate 50,980 of NZ_BCBD01000012.1, forward strand.
ACGATCACATGGGCCAAGGCGTTGAGCATGGCCACGTTGGTACCAGGGCGCAGTTGCAGGTGCAGCTCGGCACGGGCGTGCGGCGCGTCGACCAGGTCGATACGCCGTGGGTCGATCACGATCAGCCGCGCGCCCTGGCGCAGGCGGCGCTTTAGCTGCGAGCCGAACACCGGGTGGGCGTCGGTAGGGTTGGCACCGATCACCAGTATCACGTCGGCCTGCATCACCGAGTCGAAGCTTTGCGTACCTGCCGACTCGCCGAGGGTCTGCTTCAGGCCATAACCGGTCGGTGAATGGCAGACCCGGGCACAGGTGTCGACGTTGTTGTTGCCGAACGCCGTACGCACCAGTTTCTGCACCAGGTACGCTTCTTCGTTGGTGCAGCGGCTGGAGGTAATGCCGCCAATGGAGTCACGCCCATACTTGAGCTGGATACGGCGCAATTCGCTGGCGGCGTAGTTCACCGCCTCGTCCCAGCTGACCTCTTGCCACGGGTCCTCCAGGCGCTTGCGGATCATCGGCTTGGTGATGCGGTCCGGGTGGGTCGCGTAGCCCCAGGCGAAACGCCCTTTGACGCAGGCGTGGCCATGGTTGGCGCCGCCGTTCTTGTCCGGGACCATGCGCACCAGCTTGTCCCCCTTCATTTCTGCGCGGAACGAGCAACCCACACCGCAGTAGGCACAGGTGGTGACCACCGAACGCTCGGGCTGGCCCAGTTGCACCAGGCTTTTTTCCGTCAGGGTCGCGGTTGGGCAGGCCTGCACACAGGCGCCGCACGACACGCACTCCGAAGCCAGGAAATTGTCCCCGCCGGCCGCCGCCACCCGCGACTCGAAACCACGCCCGGTGATGGTCAGGGCGAAGGTGCCCTGGATGTCCTCGCAGGCGCGCACGCAGCGGCTGCAGACAATGCACTTGCTCGGTTCATAGTCGAAATACGGGTTGGAAACGTCCTTTTTCTCAGCCAGGTGGTTGGCGCCTTCATAGCCATAGCGCACCTCGCGCAGGCCAACCTGCCCGGCCACGGTCTGCAGCTCGCAGTTGCCGTTGGCCGAACAGGTCAGGCAGTCCAGCGGGTGGTCGGAGATGTACAGTTCCATCACGTTGCGGCGCAAGCCGGCCAGGCGCGGGGTTTCGGTGCGCACCACCATGCCTTCGCTGACCGGCGTGGTGCACGATGCCGGGTAGCCGCGCATGCCTTCGATTTCCACCATGCACATGCGGCACGAGCCAAAGGCTTCAAGGCTGTCGGTGGCACACAGTTTGGGGATGCTGGTGCCAAGCATGGCCGCGGCGCGCATCACCGAGGTGCCGGCCGGCACGCTGATGGCACGGCCATCGATGCTCAGGCTGACCTGCACGTCGCTGTCGCGAGCCGGGGTGCCCAGGTCGGTTTGCGGGTCGAAGAAGTTGATCACTGTGCGGCCTCCGTGGTGGTCAGCCCGAAATCGGCGGGGAAGTACTTGAGGGCGCTGGCGACCGGGTAGGCGGTCATGCCACCCATGGCGCACAGCGAACCGTACTGCATGGTGTCGCACAGGTCGCGCAGCAACAGGGCGTGGTCATGGCGCTCGCCCGTTTCGCTGCTGGCGATCAAGCGGTCGACCACCTCCATGCCCCGTGTCGAGCCGATGCGGCACGGGGTGCACTTGCCGCACGACTCCTCGGCGCAGAACTGCAGGGCAAAACGCGCCATGCTGGCCATGTTCAGGGTGTCGTCGGCGACCACCACACCGCCATGGCCGAGCATCGCGCCCATGGCGGCGAAGGCTTCATAGTCCAGCGGCGTGTCGAAGTGGCTGGGTGGCACCCAGGCGCCAAGCGGGCCGCCGACCTGCGCAGCTTTCAGCGGCCGGCCAATGGCCGTGCCGCCCCCATAGCCCTCTACCAGCTCGCGCAGGGTCAGGCCAAAAGCCCGCTCCACCAGGCCGCCGTGGCGCACATTGCCGGCCAGCTGGAACGGCATGGTCCCCAGTGAGCGGCCCATGCCGAAGTCACGGTAGAACGCCGCGCCCTTGGCCAGGATGATCGGCACCGAGGCCAGGGTGAGCACGTTGTGCACCAGTGTCGGCAAGCCGAACAGGCCTTGCAGCGCGGGCAATGGCGGCTTGGCGCGGACGATGCCGCGCTTGCCCTCGATCGATTCCAGCAGTGCGGTTTCTTCACCACAGATGTAGGCGCCGGCCCCCACCCGTACCTGCAGCTCGAAAGCCCGGCCGCTACCAGCCACGTTGGCCCCCAGGTAACCGGCCGCACGGGCGATGGCAAACGCCTGCTCGAGCACACGGATGGCATCGGGGTATTCCGAGCGCACATAGATGTAGCCCATGTCGGCGCCCACGGCGAGGCCGGCAATGATCATGCCCTCGATCAGCAGGAACGGGTCGCCCTCCATCAGCATGCGGTCGGCAAAGGTGCCGGAGTCGCCCTCGTCGGCATTGCACACCACGTACTTCTGGCCTGCGCCAGCGTCCCGCACGGTGCGCCACTTGATACCCGCCGGGAAGGCCGCACCACCGCGGCCGCGCAAGCCGGAGTCCAGCACGGCAGCGACCACTTCGGCGCCGTCCAGCGCTACCGCGGCTTCAAGGCCGGCGAAACCGCCGTGCGCCCGGTAGTCGTCCAGCGACAACGGGCGGGTAATGCCGGCGCGGGCAAACAGCAGCCGTTGCTGGGTCTTGAGGTAGGGGATGGCCTCGACCGGCCCAAGCGCCAGCGGGTGCTCGGCGGGTTCACTGGCCAGGGCATCGAGCAGCGCCGGCACGTCTTGTGCGGTAACCGGGCCAAAGCCGAGGCGGCCTTGCGCACTGTCGCACTCGACCAGCGGCTCCAGCCAGTACAGCCCACGCGAGCTGGTGCGCTGGATCTCCAGCGGCAACTGGCGCCGCTCGGCTTCGCGCTGGAAGGCCTCGGCGACCTGGTCGGCGCCCACGGCGCGGGCGACCGAATCACAGGCAATGAACAGCTTCAGCATGCTGCATCCTCCTGGCAGGCATTGACCAAGGCGCGCAAGCGCTCGGGGGTGAGCCGTGCATGCACCTGGCCGTCGAGTTCCAGCGCGGGTGAGCAGGCGCAGGCGCCCAGGCAATATACCGGGCGCAGGCTGATGGCGCCGTCGGCACTGGTGCCATGGTCGTCGAGTGCCAGCTGTTCACGCAGCTGCGCCGCGAGTGCCTCGGCGCCACGGCTCTGGCACGACTCGGCGCGGCACAGGCGCAAGGTATGGCGTGCCGGCGGCGCAGTGCGGAAATCATGATAGAAACTGATTACCCCACGCACCTCGGCCAGGCTGAGGTTGAGGGCATGGGCCAGTTCGGGAACGGCGGCATCGGGGATGTAGCCCAGGTCATGCTGGATAGCATGCAGCATCGGCAACAGGGCGCCGGGGGTGTCTTTGTCGCGCGCCAGAATGCGCTGGATAACGGGCAGGTAGAGCAATTCATCAGGCATACAGCGGACCTCGGCATCACGGACCCTGCCTGTTTTGTTGTAATGGCAGGTATCCAGCGTGTTCTGCTGCGGCACGCCGGCAACGTCACGGTTGCGCGATGGCGGCGGCCTCCTCGCCGACGGCCGCGCATCTGCGTGCGCTGGTCCGACGACATCCTGCAAGCATGGCACTTATGCCGCCGAAGGGTTGCGTACGAGCGACCAGGCGCATCCTGAAACCGACGCTGGTCAGCCCTGGCCGTGGGCCTTGAGCTTGAGTTTTTCGGTATCGACGCGGACGAACACCGAGTCCGCCGTCACGGTCAGCACATCGCCAGCCCAGACTTCACAGATCACCCGGCTTTTGCGCCCTACTTCACCTTCTACCCGGGCCTTGAGCAGCAATTCGATGCCCATCGGGGTGGGTTTCAGGTAGGTCAGGTTGAGCGTGCCGGTCACGCAGTCGATGCGCGGCAAGCTGCCCGGCGCGCGGCCTTCGTGCCGGTAGTGGTAGGCCATGGCGGTCCAGTTGGAATGGCAATCCACCAGCATCGCCAGCAGGCCGCCGTACACCAGGCCCGGCCAACCGCTGAAGGTGCTGTCCGGGGCATGCCTGCAGACCAGGTGGATACCATCGGCATGCCAATGGCTTTGCAGGTGCAACCCGCTGGGGTGGGAACAACCGCAGCCGTAGCAGGTACCGTCTGGTGCCGCCATGGCCTGGAGGGAAAGGGGCTGGTCGTTCATACGCTTCCTGTGCTGATGAAAAAGGGGGCGCGCAACGCCCCCATTAAAGCAGAAACATCAGGCGGCCTGCGCAACCACGCGGCCACGCCGCTGGGTCAGCGACACCAGCAGGATGAACAGGGTCACCCCGGCGGTCATCAGTGTTTCATAGCGGTAGGCATCGCTGAACAGCATGTAGCCCAGCACCATGACAATGGTGCCGATCACCAGCCAGGTGAGGTAAGGGAACAGCCACATTTTCAGCTCCAGCGGGCGCCCTTCGCGTTCGGCGCGGGCCCGCATGCGCAGTTGCGACACGGCGATCACCAGGTACACCAGCAACGCGATGGCACCGGTGGTAGACAGCAGGAAGCCAAACACCTTGCCAGGGAAGACATAGTTGACCAGGCAACCGGCGAAGCCTGCCAAGGTGGAGAACAGCACGGCCACGGTCGGCACCCCGGAGCCGGCAATGCGCTTGGTCATGCTCAGCGCCTGGCCACGCGCGCCCAGCGAATAGAGCATGCGCGAGGCCGTGTACAGGCCCGAGTTCATGCAACTGGTCACTGCCACCAGCACCACCAGGTCGACCAGCAGCTTGGCCCCCGGCACGTTCAACACCTCCAGCACCCGCTGGAACGAACCGACCGCCTTCAATGCCGGGTCGTTCCAGGCCACCAGCGACACCACCAGGAAGATCGAGGCCAGGTAGAAGATCGCGATGCGGTAGACCACGAGGTTGGTGGCACGGCGGATCTTGTCTTTCGGGTTGGCGGTTTCGTCAGCGGCGATGGTGACGATTTCGGCACCGAAGAACGAGAAGATGGTAATCAGCACGCCACCCAGTACGGTGCCGAAGCCGTTGGGCATGAAGCCGCCGTGGTCCCACAGGCGGCTGACCCCGGACACCTCGGCCAGCGGCCAGAAAC
>NZ_BCBD01000013.1:0-53405 GCF_001320345.1 Pseudomonas sp. NBRC 111127
CGGTAATCAAAAGTGCCTTGGCCCAGCCGCGCTTTCGCCCCGCTTCCCCAAGGTTTTCACCGCCTGTGTGATTACCGATTGCAGCAGATTGCCATCAGGGCAAGTTGTGTTTTTCCGACCTGTAATTTGTCAAATTCGCCCCCTGCCCCACCCGACCCACCTGGATCGCAGGTCCGTCAGCATTTGTCAAATTCAGGTCGGGAACTGACAAGTGAATGTCGTTGTGATCTGATCAAATCGTTGCATGTACTGGCTCGCTGCAAACGGACTACTTCAACGAATACAAGAATAAAGAGAGATAACCGATGAACGAAAGCGTAGTGGTTGGCGAACTCACCTGGCCTGAGTACGCACAGAAGGTAGCTTCCGGCAGCACGATTTTCTTGCCGGTGGGCGCCTTGGAGCAGCACGGTCATCACATGTGCATGGAGGTGGATGTGCTATTGCCTACCGCCCTGTGCAAGGCAGTAGCGCGAGAAGTCGACGGCTTGGTGTTACCCGCCTTGGCCTATGGCTACAAGTCACAGCAGAAGTCGGGAGGTGGCAACCACTTTCCCGGCACCACCAGCCTGGATGGCGCAACACTGACCCATACCATCCAGGACATCATCCGCGAACTCGCCCGGCATGGGGCGCGCAAGCTGGTCTTGATGAATGGCCATTATGAAAACTCGATGTTCATCGTCGAAGGCATCGACCTGGCGCTGCGCGAACTGCGTTATGGCGGTATCACCGATTTCAAGGTGGTCGTTCTGTCCTACTGGGATTTCGTCAACGCGCCGGCGGTCATCGAAGAGCTCTACCCCGAAGGTTTCCTCGGCTGGGACATCGAACACGGTGGCGTTTTCGAAACGTCACTGATGCTGGCCCTGCACCCTGAAAAGGTCGACCTGAGCCGCGCCGTCGACCACCCTCCGGCAAAATTCCCACCTTACGATGTCTTCCCCATCATCCCTGAACGCACCCCCGCCTGCGGAACGCTTTCCTCGCCTAAGGGCGCCAACCGAGAAAAAGGCGAGTTGATTCTGCGAGTTTGCGTAGAGGGCATTAGCAGCGCTGTGCGGGAGGCCTTCGACCTGCAGAAATAACACCGATCTCCAGCCCAGAGCAGCACCGCCGTTCGCAGTTCACCCTCCTTCAAGAATAAAAAGGGTAATTAGCATGTCCAGCAACTCAACTCTGGCCCCCGGCCTCAAGCAGCGCCACGTCACCATGTTGTCAATCGCCGGCGCTATTGGCGCCGGCCTCTTCATCGGCTCGGGGCATGCCATTGCTGCAGCCGGTCCTGCGGCAATTCTCGCGTACATCATGTCTGGCACACTGGTCGTTCTGGTCATGCGCATGCTCGGAGAAATGGCGGTGGCCTCGCCAGATACCGGGTCATTCTCCACCTACGCCGAGCGCGCAATGGGACGTACAGCAGGCTTTACCATTGGCTGGCTGTACTGGTGGTTCTGGGTGCTGGTCATTCCAATCGAAGCCATTGCAGCAGCGGCCATTCTGCATGCCTGGTTCCCTGCGATAGAAACCTGGGAATTCGCACTGGTGGTTACCGGTTTGCTGACCGTAACTAACCTGTTCAGTGTGGCGCGCTACGGTGAATTCGAGTTTTGGTTTGCGATGCTCAAGGTTATCGCGGTGCTAGGGTTCATTGCTCTGGGTGCATTGGCACTGACAGGCGCGCTGCCCGATATTTCAGTTAGCGGCGTGGTCAACCTGAGTCATGAGTTTGGTGGTTTCATGCCCAACGGCATGACCGCTGTCATCGGTGCCATGCTCACCACCGTGTTCAGTTTCATGGGTACTGAAATTGTCACCATTGCCGCCGCCGAGTCGAAAAACCCCTCCAAGCAAATCACCCGTGCCACCAATTCCGTGGTGTGGCGAATGGGGATCTTCTACATCGTCTCGGTGTTCCTGATCATCTCCATCGTGCCCTGGAACGACCCCATGCTAGTACAGGTCGGCTCCTATCAACGGGCCCTTGAGCTGATGAACATCCCGCACGCCAAGATGATCGTCGATATCGTCGTGCTGATTGCCGTTGCCAGTTGCCTCAATTCGGCCATCTACACCGCATCGCGCATGGTCTATTCGCTGAGCAAGCGCGGCGACGGTCCTCGCGTTCTGCAGCGCACCTCAGCGACGGGCGTGCCAGTGATTGCAGTGCTAGCCAGCACCGCAGTGGGCTTCTTGACCACAGCACTCAATTACTTCGCTCCCGACGAGGTGTTTTCCTTCCTGCTGGCAAGTTCGGGGGCGGTAGCGCTTCTAGTCTATCTGGCAATCGCTGTTTCGCAATTGGTTCTGCGTAATCGGATGGATAGCCAAGGTACTGCGCTGGACTTCAAGATGTGGCTGTTCCCCTGGCTCAGCTACCTGGTCATCTTCTCCATCATCAGTATCTTGACGATGATGCTGGTGATGCCAGGGCATCGCATGGAAGTGGTGGCAACTGGTGCGCTGGCGCTGGCCATCGTCTGCGTGAGCGCCATTTTCTCGTCTAAAAAGAGCACTTCGGCCACCGTGGCGAGCAAGCCTGCCTGACCAGGCCGAGTCGTTACCCACCCTGTGAAGGTGTTGCTTTCGCAGGGTTTTTGCTTTTCACCGGGGCGCCTCCCAATGCTTAGGCACTGCGTGTACTATCACTCTGACAAATGCATCAACCTAAACACAATGAATTGCCGATTTACGGCAACCAGACGCAGAGCACGTCATTTTTTTGCATTCAAGGAGTCGTATTGATGGGTACGTTAAAATCCTCGCCGTTGGCACCGGCATACCCTGTCAATGATGCCCCGCCGCTGAAAGTCGTCGGTTTCCTGATCATTCCCAATTTCACCACCATTGGCTTCGCCTCGGCGGTGGAAACCTTGCGCATGGCCAACCTGGCAGCACGCAAAACCATGTTCCAGACCCTGATCATTGCAGCCGACATGGAGCCAGTGAGTGCCAGTAACGGCATGCGCATCCTGCCCGATTTCAGTATCAAGGATGCCCCAAAGCTGGACATGCTGTTCGTGGTGGGGCCAAACCCGATAGTCTCCGACCACAATACCCGCCCCATCCTCAACTGGCTTCGCAAGTTGGCACATGACCAGGTGCCATTGGGCGGTATTTGCACAGGCAGCCATTTGCTAGCACGCGCCAATCTGCTCACTGGTTATCGGTGTACCATCCACTGGGAAGATATCGAGGCGCTAAAAGAGCGATTTCCCGGCATTATCATTTCCAACCAACTGTTTGAGCTTGACCGTGACCGTTTCACGAGCTCCGGCGGCGTGGCGTCCATGGACATGATCCTACAACTGATTGCCCGAGAACCTGGCGGGCGGGACATTGCCAGTCATGCGGCTGAACTGCTGTTATGTGATCGAGTACGTGGATCGCAAGAGCGCCAGCGCGTGCCTTTGCGGCAAAAGCTCGGCACCTCTCAGCCCAAACTCAGTCAGATTGTTACAATCATGGAAGCCAACCTTGAAGACCCGATGACCTTGGAAGAGCTTGCAGAACTGAATGAGATCTCGGTTCGGCAAATGGAGCGTTTGTTCCACAAGCATCTTCAAAACACACCGAGTCAGTATTACTTGGAACTACGCCTGACACGGGCTAGGCAACTATTGCTACACAGTGAATCCCAAGTGCGTGATATCGCCCTCGCCTGTGGTTTCATTTCGCCAGCACACTTCTCAAAGTGCTACAGTCGTTTCTTTGGTGTCTCACCAATCGGCGAGCGGAAAAAGGTAGTCTCTTCACTTCACTGAACAACCCTGTCGTTAGTTTTCGTGGCGCGGTCCAGGATTTCCTCGCCATGCTCCCCTCAGCTGGCCCGCAATGTGAGGGCATCCAAGTGAATGTGCGCTCCACGAGGGCGCCACCACAATTCTGCAGGGGAATCTCGGTCATTCCGCACAGTTTTGGACCATCACTTGGATCTGGCTAGATGTCATGCCATTCAGGACGAAGCGGACTACGCTTGCTACGCAGGCGCGCATTGATGATGTTCATGTCATTATTCCTTACCTCGGGCGATAGACATGTGCCATACCATAATAGCGATCGAAGCATTCATACGAAAAAGTGGATCGTCCAAGGATTTTCCACTCAGTTGTTCGATGCGCTGGATACGTTGATTGATGGTGTTACGGTGAAGTCCCAGGCGCTGGGCAGCCTTGAGCCCGTTGCCATTTTCCTTGAGCAAAGCGTCGAGGGTATGCACGAGTACTTTAGGGTGTTTACGGCCGGGCACGAACAACGGGCCGAGTGTCTTTTCGACGAAGTCGTCGATGAGCGTGCGGTCGACTACCCCCTGCAGCAAACCCAACACGCCCAACTCGTTGAAATCGCAGTATCCGCTCTCCGGGCGCAGTTTCTGCGCCACATTCAGCGCCTGGCGCGCTTCGTTGAGCAGTCGGCGGTAATGACCACAATCTTCAGCAACGCTCGACAGGCCCATGTACATATCCAACTCCCCTGCCACTCCGATCAGTTGCCGACGCAACGTGGTCAAGGCTGCCGGCAGGTCATCGGCATCCGCCAGCAGTAGCACGAAGAGGTCGCCCGGCATCTCTACCATCACCGTTCCCGGGCGGCTGCGACCCCAGGCTTCAAGTTGGTCTTCCATGGACTGGCGAGTGGCTTGCCACAGCTGCTCGCCTTGGGCCAAGCCTTGGCGCTCAAACAGCGTCTCGATACCTGACAAGCGCAGCACGACCAGTCGCCGTGGAATATCAAGCATCAGTTGCAGATGCGCAGCCCGCTATCGGGCAATGGCCAGACTCGGGTAATCTCAGGTCAGCAACTGGCCGAGAATGTGGTTACGTGAGCGCCGCACTTGAGTCATATGCATCAGGGCCGTATCGATCAGGTGGGTCACAAACACCAACTTCAGCGGAGAGGGCTGCTCGATCAGCGACAATCCCAACTGTTCAGCACGAGCGATCACTGCAGACGGGATGCACTGGGGAAACGGGCCTCCAGTAAGAACCACCATCCCGGCAATACCCAACACAGCACCAGTCTCGACCAAAGTGAGTAACTTGCGTTCGTCACATAGGTAATTGATTTCCGAAATAAATACTAGTTCGCCGCCCATTTTACACGCGGTGATACCCTCATTTCCCGCCACGTAGGACCAGCATACTCGCCGTTGCAAGTAAAGCTCGCCTGCGCGGACCCTCATGTCTTCCAAGCCGGGCAGGTTCAGGACCTCACTCAGAGTCAAGCTCATGGCTCGACACCCGCCAGGCTCTGCATCTGACGCCCTCTAACTGGCTCGCACATGAGAATGTCGGGCTGTACCATGGCGTCACTGCTCGCCGAAGATATCAACTTTAGAAATTGAAGGAACATGCCAGTACTGCTCCTACGCCATGACCGAAAAGCGCATGCGGTTAAGTCTCAGCAAGCTCATCGACGACCATGCCGGGGACTTGTAATAGAGATGCTACCTGAAATCGTTCATGATCACTCCCTCGAACGGCGAGATGACTGCGATCAACAGCCCCAAGTATCGAGATGCCCTCCCGTACATTCCATCTACTCTCACGACTTTGGAGATAATCCCATCAAGCTTCATGCACTCGACGACCACGCGGACGTATGACCAAATTTCCGGTGGAGTGATGCTCACCCCCTATCCAAACGTTGCAGCTTAGTGCTCGCTTTCTCTACAATCTTTTAGCAACATTTACGTGACCAACCGAGCGGCCTCGCCCTGCTGGTGCTCAACACTGCCCGGTATCAAACGGCATCACTGACCGTGCCCGTCGCCGCACGCCGCTACACCTTGCAAGCGACCAACGCTGACCGACAAAACGGTGACGTTCAATGGCAGACTCCTCAAGCTCGGCACCAACGATGAAATGCCGACAATGGACTTTGTGCCGACCAAAACCGGCAAACTGGCCATTGAGCCGGCAAACGATAATTTCCTGAGCCTGCCATCTGCTGGAAATGAGACCTGCAATGGGCCTGCCCCGTGACAACGGACGCATTAGCATGTATTCGAGCATTGAATAGTTGGTGATTAGCAGTTCGGGGCAGCGCACCTGCATTTCTTCCCGCGTCTACGGAGCCGACGAGGACTTTCGTGAACAGCGCGAATGTGAGCGCCCGCTGAACGTCTATGGCTATTCGAAGTTCCTGTTCGATGCAACAGGTGCGCCGGCAGTTCTGTTGGCAGTAGCCGCGCCCAACCATTCAATGATGTGGCCCTGGCTGTGATCAATCGGTTGCGCGGGCAGCAAGGCCAACCCTCGTTGTCACTTGATATGGCCTTGCTGGAAGGCATTCTGGAGTACAGCGAATTTCCTGAACATTTGCGTGGCAAGTACCAGTGTTACACCTGCGCCGACCTGGAGCGCTTGCGCGCTGCCGGTTACACGGCACCTACAATGGTAGTCGAGCAAGGCGTGGCCCGCTACTGCGACTGGTTGCAAGGTCTTCAAAGACCGCCGCCTGCTCCAGTCAAGCAGGCAGCGTGATCGTGCTCAACGGCTACTTGAAACAGTATTCGTAGAGGCAAGTCTGGAACCCGTACTTGAGGTCGAACTTGCCATCGAGCACGTTGTTTTCCTTCGCGTACTGGTCCCACGCCACGAGCATTTCCTTCAGCTTGCCCGGCTCGGCCTGGGCCAGGTCGCGGCTTTCGGTCGGGTCGCTCTTGAGGTCGTACAGCTGCCACTGGGCGGTGCCGTAAGGTGGATTGACCAAGGTGATTTTCCAATGGCCCTTGCGCAGCGCCTTGCGGCCGAACAGTTCCCAGCCGATCTGACGCTGGGCCATGGCCCGACCTTCAAGCAATGGGCGCATGCTCTTGCCGCTGATGGCTTGCACCGGGCGACCTTGGAATGTCTTGCCCAGCGCCGGCACCCCCGCCAGGTCCAGCAAGGTTGGCATCAGGTCCATCACATGGACCATGTCGTTGTTGAGCGTGCCTTGCAGGTGGGCCTTCTTCAGCATTTTCGCGCTGATGATGGCTGGCGCGCGAATGCCGCCCTCGTTGGTGAACCCCTTGAACAGCGGATACGGCGTGGAGCTGACCTGGGCCCATTGTGCGCCATAGTCGGCATACGAGCCTTTGTGCCCGATGTTTTTCAGGCTGTTGTCGAAGTCCTTGGCCAGCCACTCCTTGTTGCCAGGCAGGTCGATCGGGCTATTGCCATCGGCACCGTTGTCAGAGATGAACACGATGAAGGTGTTGTCCAGCTTGCCGTTTTTCTCCAGGTACGTGAGCAGTCGGCCAATGTGGTAGTCCATGTTGGACACCATCGCCGCATAGATCTCCATGTTGCGCGCCTCACGCTGGCGCTGTTCATCGCTCAACTGGCCCCAGCTCGGCAGGCCCTTGGCCATGGGTGTGTTGGGCGTTGTGTTGGCCGCGACAATACCCAGCTGCTTCTGGCGCTCCAGGCGGGCCTGGCGGATCGAGTCGTAGCCGGCGTCATAACGGTGCTTGTACTTGTCCAGCCAAGCGTCTGGCGCATGCAGCGGCCAATGTGGCGCGGTGTAGGACAGTACGGCCATGAACGGCTTGTTGCTAGCTTTGTCGGCTTCGATGTAGTCGATTAGCCGATCGGTGTAGAACTCGCTGGAATAGAAGCCCTTGGGCACTTCCACCTGCTTGCCGTCTTCGCGGTAGATCGCCTTGGGGTCTTGGGCAATGATGGCGTGCTGGTCGTCGAAGTGGCTGGCACCGCCTTGCACCAGAATGAACGAGCGGTCGAAGCCGCGCGCCTTGGGGCTGGTCTCTTCGGTGCGACCCAGGTGCCATTTGCCGGTGGTGTAGGTGTTGTAACCTGCATCCTGAAGCACCTGGCCTACCGTAACCATGCGCTCGTTCAAATACCCTTCGTAGCCAGGCTGGCCTTTCTGGAACGGTTGCAGCAGCTCGCCCATGTTGCCCAGGCCCGCCACATGGCTGTCGGCGCCAGAGAACATCATTGCGCGGGTCGGCGAGCACGTGGGCGCCGTGTGGAAGTTGCTCAGGCGCACACCATCGCGCGCAAGTGAGTCAATGTTCGGGGTGCTGATTTCGCCACCAAAACTGCCCAGGTCGCTGTAGCCCAGGTCATCGGCGACGATGATCAGAAAGTTCGGGCGTTCATCTGCGGCCATGGCCGTGTGGCTGCATATGGCAACCATCAGAGCAAGCAGGCGTGTCTTAAACGAGCTCATGAAGCGTGTCCTCGGTTGTTATTATTGGTGTGCTTGCAAGTATGCGGATGGCCCGCCGCTCGCCGATAACGCTTCAGCGCAAGCGCTTATGCATCCGCGTGATTATTTGCCCCGAGGGCTAGGGCAGTGCCCGCTCGACGTTCATCATCCCCTTTATTTTCCGGGGGCGCGCACCCACTGGCAGGCAAGAGGTGGGGCACATGAAGCAAGCTCGTTGGCACGCAGCGAATGTCACCCGGGGGATGGCCCTGCTATGGCTGTGCGCATGGGCCGGCGGGCTGCTTGCCGCCCCGTCTCAACCGCCACAGCGCAAGCTGGACGACGGCTACGTCGACCCAGGCCAATGCCAGGCCTGCCATGCTTCACAGGCGCAACAGTGGTCCCAGTCACATCACAGCTGGTCGATGCGCAAGCCGACCGCGGACAATGTGCGGGGCGACTTCGCCGATCAGGCCTTTACGGACGCCGCCGGCGTAGAGGTGAGTTTCAGCACGCGCAATGGCACGTTTTACGTCAATGCCGAAAACGAACAGGGCCGACGCCAGGACTTCGCCGTGGCCTACACCTTCGGCGTTTATCCCCTGCAGCAATACCTGATCGAACGCCCTGGTGGTCGCTTGCAATCGTTGACCGTTGCCTGGGACAACCGCGCCAAGGCCGACGGTGGGCAGCGCTGGTTTTCGCTCTACCCCGGCCAGCGCTTCACCCCGGACGACGCCCTGCACTGGACCGGCCGCTCGCAGAATTGGAACGGCATGTGTGCCCAGTGCCACTCGGGCAACCTGAAAAAAGGCTACGACGCCAGCCAGGACAGCTTCGCCAGTACCTGGAGCGAGCTGTCGGTGGGTTGTCAGAGTTGCCATGGGCCGGGCGCTCAGCATCTGGCATGGGCCAAGTTGCCGACGGCGCAGCGCCAGCTCGCCAACAATGCCGGCGCACGCGGTTTGCAGGTGGACTTCGGGGCGCGAGCCAAGGGTTACGAAGTCGACCAGTGCGCCCGCTGTCACGCACAACAGGAAACCCTTGGTGTTGGCAGCCAGCCGGGTAAATCTCTGGTGGATAGTGCCTACCCTACCTTGTTGACCCCTGGCGCCTATCATGCCGATGGCCAGCAACAGGCTGAGGTGTTCGAGTATGGCTCCTTCGTGCAGAGCAAGATGTACGCCGCCGGCGTGACCTGCAGCGACTGCCACAACCCGCACACCGGCGAGTTGCCCGCCCAGGGCAATCAGTTGTGCGCCAGCTGCCACAACCCGCAGGGCAACCCGCGGTTCCCCACGCTGAAGAAGAAGGACTACGACAGCCACAGCCATCACTTTCATGAGCCTGGTAGCCCCGGCGCGCAATGCACCAACTGCCATGCGCCCGAACAGAACTACATGGTGATCGACGCACGCCGCGACCATAGCTTCCGCCTGCCAAGGCCCGACCTGACGCCGATCACCGGCGCGCCCAACGCCTGCACGCAATGCCACAAAGAGCGCTCGGCACAATGGGCCGCAAACGAGATCAGCCAGCGCTTCGGCCCGCTGCGTAGCGAGCATTATGGCCCGGTGATGCAAGGCGCCCGAGCGCACGATCCGCAAGCAATTGCCCTGGCCGCAAAGTTGGTCACCGACGCGACACGCCCGGCGATCGTCCGGGCTTCTGCCGCCGACGTCCTGAGCGGCGTCGAGGGGCCTGCGCTGGATTCGCTTGCCCTCGGGCTTGCCGATCAAGATCCACTGGTGCGCAGCAGCGTGGTGCGCGCCATGGCCAATGCCGACGATGCGCAACGCCTGCAACACTTGCCTGCCCTGCTTGATGACCCGGCACTGGCGGTACGCGATCAGGCGGCTCGCGCCTTGGCCGACCTGCAGGCGCAACTGCCGACCGCCCAACGTGACCGGCTCGGTCACCTGCTCCAGGACCACTTTGCGCGGCTCAGCGCCAACGCCGACTTGCCGGGCACGCGATTCAACCTGGCCAGCCTGCTGGCACGTCAAGGCAATGAGGCACAGGCACTGGATCAATATCACCAAGTCCTGCGCCAAGATCCGGACTTCACGCCCGCGCGCGCGGCACTTGCCAGGTTGCTGCTGACTCGCGGGCAATCCGACCAGGCCCTTGAAACACTACAGGCCGGCTTGCAACGCGGCGAGCAGCGCGCCGGCTTCAGCGAGCTGGCCTATGCCATGGGGCTGCTCCAGGCCGAGCGCCAGCAGCCCGAGCAGGCCATCGAGTGGCTGGAGAAAGCCCTGCCCGGCCAGCCGCTGAACCTGCGCCTGTATTACAACCTCGGCTTGCTGCGCAGCCAGCTCGGCCAACCTGAACAGGCGCGACGCGTGGTAGTGGCCGGGCTTGCTCACGCAGCGCAAGATAGGGATCTTTTGTATGCAGGCGCCTATCTGGATGCGCGGGCAGGCAACTGGGCCTCTGCATTCGCGTTCTTGCAGCGACTGTTGATGCTACAACCGCAGCACCCCGAGGCGCGTCGCCTGCTGGCTTATGTACAGCAGCAACAGCAGCGTACGCGCACCATGGGCGCGAATCGATGACCAGCGAAGCCGCGGCCAAGACTGAATACCACTGGATCAAACCAGACAGACAACAAATAAAGGTTACGGTGATGAATACGCCCCTTTACAGCGGCCTGCCCACTGCTGGCGACGCCCGCTCGGCCATTCCCTTTGCAGCCGAGCCCTTGCTGCGCTCGCGCAATGTCGAAGACGCCGAAGCCCTGCTCAACAACCACCTGGAGGAACGGCGGATTCGCCTCGGCGGGCGAGGCACGCTGGATATCGACTTCACCTTGCAGACCTTGCCGCAAATGAAGCTGTTCGGCGCGTGGTGGGGGCGCGAGGTTCGCGTGAGCTCAAGCCCGTTGAGCTGTTGGCATGGCATCCTGCCTTTGCACGGCGCGATCAGCAACCACCTCCAGGGCTTGCAGGCGAACGCGGGTGAGCTATTGGTGTTCAGCCCCGGGCAGGAAGTGGACGTCACCTGGCACGAAGGGACCAAGGCCATCGTCATTGCCTTGGATGCGGCCTTGCTGCTCAACCACCTGGAACGTCACCATCAGGTTCACCATGCCCAGAGCCCGACGCAGGCGTTGTTGTTCCAGGGTAATAACCCGGCCATGCGCAGCCTGGGCAACCTGCTGCGCATGGTCGACAGCGAAAGCGGCAACACCGCTGGCTTGCTAGCAACGCCCTTTGGCCAGTCCCACGTGCAGCACCTGTTTTGCGAAAACCTGCTGCACCTGCTGCCCAGCCTGTACAGCGAACCACCACGGCGCCTGTTGCCGGGCACCGTGAAACGGGTGGTCGATTTCATCCACGCCAATCTCGAACAGCCGCTTTGCATCACCCAACTGGTGACTGTCAGCGGCACCAGCCGACGCAGCCTGGAACAGGCGTTTCGCAACGGTTTGGGGACCAGCCCGCAACGCTACATCCAGCATTGCCGGCTACTGGCGATGCGCAAAGTGTTACTGGAGCACCAACCGGGTGAAGTACAGTTGTCGGCGCTGGCCTTCAAGTGGGGGTTTGCGCAACCCAGCCACTTTACCGCCGCCTACAAGCAAGCGTTTGGCGAGCTGCCCTCGCAAACGCTGGCCAGGTCAGATTGATGGGAAGGCCGCTGCAGGCGCAGCGGCCAGCTCGGCCAAGGCCTACCAGAATTTCCAGGTGTAGGTCGTGATCAAACGGTTCTCATCGTAGTCATTGCCATGCTTGAACTGCGCGTGGATGTTGCGCCACTCCACGGCCACGCCCTTGAGCGGGCCGCTCTGCACCACATAACTCAGAAACAGATCGCGCTCGTTTTCGGCGGTTTGGCTCAGGTCCCCACCGCGATCGATGCCCGTGCCGCGCAGGTAACGGGTGGTCAGGTTGAGGCCGGGTATGCCCATGGCCACGAAGTCATAGTCGTAACGCGCCTGCCATGAGCTTTCGTTGGGCCTGATGAAGGCCACGGCCGACCAATTGACCAGATACGGTTGCGGCACGAAGCCGTTCAACGTCGGGAACGCACTCTCGCCGAGCATGCGTTGATAGCCCACACCAAAGGCGTGGCCGGCTTTTCTCAAGGTGGTCATGGCGCCATAGGAGCGGTTATCGATCTTGCCGTACAGCGCGTCACCGTCTTCGTTGTGGTTGAAGTAACGCAGGTCGGTCTTCAGGCCGTAGCCTGCGCCCAGCTCGGTGTTCAGCGTCAGGCCCAGATAATGCTGCTGGTAGATACCCTCCAGCTGTCCATAAAAGTAGCTGGCAGCAAGGTTGGGGCTGAAGGCGTAGGTGGCGCCGGCGAAGTTCAGGCCATCGCTGGTATGACGGGGGCCGTTGGGGCGGGTGAACAGGTACAGCTTTTCACGGTTGGAGGATTCACGGGTGCTGATCCCGGTGAATCGCCCACCGGTCAGGGTGAGGTTGTCGAGCTCGTTGGACTTGACCGTGAAACCATTGAAGGTCGTCACCAGTTGCCGGGAATCGTCCTGGAAGGCCACCGGCAAGGTCGGCCGATGCTCGCCGACCCTCAGCTCGGTCTTGGAATAGCGCACCTTGCCGGTCAGTGCCGCCCGGCCATATTCCCGGGCTTGCTCCCGTGAGCTCTGGCTGTAGGGCAAGACACTGTCAGGGCCACGACCTGAGCCGCCGTCCAGGCGATAGGCGTATTGCGCGGCGGCATCGACACCGAACGAGAGCGGGCCCTGGGTATAACCGGATGTGAAACGCAGATCCAGGCCCTGGCTCCAGCTGCCATCGCGAGAGGTTCTCGGGTTTTCGCCCTTGAAATCACGGTCTACGTAGAAGTTGCGCAGACCCAGGTTCAACTGGCTGTCTTCGACAAAGTCGGCTTGCGCGGCCAGGGGCATCATCACCCCGATCAGACCCACCGCCCTTAGATGTTTTCCAGCAGCGTACGCTGCGCGCGGCACAGTTGCGTGTTGACCGTTCATGGATGCCTCTAAACATTTTTATTGTTGTAGAGGTCCAGTATCCGCAGTCCGCTTACAAGCCGTTATCGCCTGCGCGTAACGACTAACTGCGCAGCGCAGAAAATCCGCCTTAATCCGCCGCTAGCTGCCCTTGAGCCGATAACTGACTTGCGCGCGGCTCATGCCCAGCATCTGTGCCGCCAGGGTGATGTTGCCGCCCGAGCGCTCCATGGCCAGATGCACCAGTTGCAGCTCGATATCTGCCAACGGTGTACTGAGCACCTTCTGGCTCCCGGCGACGAACGCCAGCAGCCCCTCCAATACCGGCTCTCGAATGTGCGCTGTGGGCTCGATTACCTGCCTGGCCGGCTCGTCACGGCGCTGCCCCCCGGACAAGCGCCCCTCAGGTGTCAGGCCAATCGCCGTGGCCATCAAGGGCGCGCCGATCTCGGCCAAGTGCACCAGGTCGATGACTTCGCCCTCACCGGCACTGATCACGCCCCGCTCGATCAGGTTCTGAAGTTCACGGATGTTCCCTGGGAACCGATACGTGAGCAGCGCGTTGACCAGCCGGGTGCTAAAGCCCGCAAGCCGACGCCCATGGCGCTGGCTGAAATGACGCAGGAAATAGCTCATCAGCAGCGGGATATCTTCACGGCGCTCCCGTAACGGTGGCAGGTGGATGGGAAACACGTTCAAGCGATAGAACAAATCCTCACGAAAACGCCCGGCCTCGACTTCGCGGCGCAGGTCCAGGTTGGTGGCGGCAATGACCCGCACATCGACCCGGATCGGCGCCGTGCCGCCTACCCGCTCGATTTCACCTTCCTGCAGGGCGCGCAGAATCTTGCTCTGGGCACTCAGGCTCAAGGTCGCGATTTCATCGAGAAACAACGTGCCACCATTGGCCCGCTCGAAACGCCCGGCACGCGAGCGGTCGGCACCAGTGTAGGCACCCCGTTCGACACCGAACAGCTCTGCTTCCACCAGGTTCTCCGGCAAGGTCGCGCAGTTGAGCGCCACCAACGGCCGCTGCTGGCGTGTGCTGGCTTGGTACAACGAGCGGGCGAACAGCTCCTTGCCAACGCCCGATTCCCCGGTCAGCAGCACGGTTGCCTGGGTCGAGGCCACGCGCTGCAGCATCTGCGTGGCGAGCACGAAAGCCGCCGAGATGCCCACCATTGGCTTGCCGTCGATAGGCGCCTCCAGCTCGGCTACCTCCGTGGCGCTACCTGAAGCATAAGTACTGCGGCTAAGGAAGTCGTCCGGCATCAGGTAGGCCAGATCGACGTCGATGTCGTCCCACTGATCGGCCGGCTTGCCTACAATCCGGCACGCCGGGTGCCCCATCGAGCGGCACTCCTGCTCACGGAACACGACCAGGCGACCGAGCAGTGACGAGGCATAGCCACTGGCATAGCCGATCTCCATCCAGCAGGCCGGTTCACCACCCAAGCCATAGGCCGCAATGTGCTCATCGTCTTCGAGCGAGTTGTGCCAAAGGAACTCGGAGTAGAAGTGGCCGACACCTGAATCGATTTCAAAGCGCACCACTTCGACATTGACCATCCCTTCAAGCATGTGCAGGCGCGGCCCTGCACTGTAGAGGCTGGCGTCATCACCCTCTGGCCATTGCGCGCTGACCTGGGCCGCGTCCCGCGCACCGGCCTGCCAGCCGATGCGCGTCAACAGGCCTCGCGCCTTATCGAACCCGAGCGCCTCGATCAGTTCGCGGCGCATGGCGCCGAACGCGGCGCCTTGCAGCAGCATCATGCGCTGGCCGCACATCCAGACGCTGCCTTCCTGCGGGGAAAATGCCACCGTCTCCGCCAACTGTTCTGCCGATGGCAGGCCACTGGCGCCAAACTGGCTGGCGCGGTCGACGATCAGGCGCTTCTGCTTGCCAAGCATCTGCTTGAAGAATTCTTCGTCGGCAGGACGACCGGGCTGGGTGGGTTTGGTAGGCGTCATGAGCAATCAGCAACGAACAAGTGAGTAGCTTGTGAGTATGCCGAGCCCTCGCGCCGGGTCAATGCGCGAGCGGTCGGCGTAAGCGCGTAGGCACTCGATCTGTCCGATAGCCGCACACCTTCTGTCTTTCTACAGGCTGACTTCGTCGATTTTTCTGCATGAATTTATGCAGGCTTCGTCGAAAATCATACAGTAACGACCGCTTGTCAGCGCCAGCTTTATCCCTCATCCCATTGAATTCATTGATGAATATATCTTTTCGAAGCATTGGCACGGTTGTTGTTATGCAGCGCAGGTGCACTTGATAAAAAAAATAGAGGTGACCTCCCTATGACGCTTTCCCACTCCCCTGCCTATCAAAACCTGCACTTGCAGCCCCTTGCCGGTGAATGGCGAGCCGGCAGCGCCGATCAATCGCTGGAGGTGTTCGACCCCTTCACGCAGAAGCGATTGCTGCAAATCACCCTGGCCAACCGCGAAGACCTCGATGCCGCCTACCGCAGGGCCCGCGAATGCCAGCTCGAGTGGGCGGCCAAAGGCCCCGCCGAGCGCAGCCAGGTCTTGCTCAATGCCGTGAAGATCTTTGACGACCGCCGTGAAGAAATTATCGACTGGATCATCAGCGAGTCAGGCAGCACGCGGATCAAGGCGCAAATCGAATGGGGCGCCGCACGCGCCATCACCCTCGAGTCGGCCAGCCTGCCAAGCCGCGTGCACGGGCGCATCATGGCGTCCAATGTGCCCGGCAAGGAAAGCCGCGTCTACCGGGTTCCCCTGGGCGTGATTGGCGTGATCAGCCCCTGGAACTTCCCCCTGCACCTGACCGCACGCTCCCTGGCACCTGCCCTGGCGTTAGGCAACGCCGTGGTGGTCAAGCCGGCCAGCGATACCCCGGTCACCGGCGGCCTGCTGCTTGCGCGAATCTTCGAGGAAGCCGGATTGCCGCCGGGTGTGCTCAGCGTGGTGGTGGGGGCCGGCGCGCAGATCGGAGACGCTTTCGTCGAGCATCCGGTGCCCGCGTTCATTTCCTTCACCGGCTCGACCCAAGTCGGGCGCAACATCGGCCGCATCGCCAGCGGCGGCGAGCACCTCAAGCACGTGGCGCTGGAGCTGGGCGGCAACAGCCCGTTCGTGGTCCTGGCTGATGCCGACGTCGAGCAGGCCGTCAATGCTGCCGTGGTGGGCAAGTTCCTGCACCAGGGGCAAATCTGCATGGCGATCAACCGCATCATCGTCGAGCAACCGTTGCTGGAGGCCTTCACCCAGCGCTTTGTCGAGCGGGTCAAGGCCCTGCCTTACGGCGACCCGAGCAACGCCAGCACGGTCATCGGGCCGGTGATCAACAGCAAGCAACTGGCGGGCCTGCAACAGAAGATCGTCACTGCCCACGCCGAAGGCGCCACCTTGCTGGTGGGTGGCGAGGCTCAAGGCAATGTGCTGCCGCCTCACGTCTTCGGCAACGTTACCGCCGACATGGACATCGCCCGTGAAGAAATCTTTGGCCCCCTGGTCGGCATTCAGGCTGCACGTGATGCCGAGCATGCCCTAACGCTTGCGAACAACAGCGAATACGGGCTCTCCAGCGCCGTCTTCACCTCCAGCCTGGAGCGCGGTGTGCAGTTCGCCCAACGCATCCACGCCGGCATGACCCACGTCAACGACATCCCGGTCAATGACGAACCCAACGCGCCATTCGGCGGCGAGAAGAACTCAGGTTTGGGGCGTTTCAATGGCGACTGGGCCATCGACGAATTCACCACCGACCACTGGATCACCCTGCAACACGTGCCCAGAGCGTACCCGTTCTGACCCGGCCCTTTGCCCATCCCACCTACAACAAGAATGGAGTACGAAATGTCTTCACTTCGCGACGGCTCCGTGATGAAACGGACATTGGCCGCCTGCTTCGCCCTGCCCTTGCTCGTGCTTGCCAATAACGCCGCTGCCGATGGCGATGGTGTTTGGAAAGGCGGCGAAAATGTCTACGCCAAGGTGTGTGGCCACTGCCACGAACACCAGGTCGGGCCGCAAATCACCGGCCGCCAGCTGCCGCCGGGGTACATCACTGCGATCGTGCGCAATGGTTTTCGCGCCATGCCCGCCTTCCCTGCCTCGTTCATCGACGACAACGCGCTGCAACAGGTTGCCGAGTACATCTCCACAGCATCCGCGCCTGCGCCCAACCCAGCCGGAGGCAAGCCATGAACGTCGAACGCCGATTCGTGCTCAAAGGCATGGCATTGTCCAGCCTTGCCGGTATTGCCATGAGCAGCGCAGGCATCAGCGCGGCCAACAGTGCCCTGGGCACACAACCACAACCGGCGCGTCCAACCCTGGTACTGGTCAGCAGCGCCGCCGCGCAGGCGGCTTTCCTCCAGGGCGTCAACGCAAGCCCCGCCGGCGAGCAGGTCAAGGTCCGGCGTACCGACCTCAGCCTGGACTTCATCCTTGGCTTTGAAAAACGCCTGCGTATCGCCACACCGCAACGCATCATCGGCCTGGTCGACGATGCCAGTGCCGCACTGATCGTCGACCTCGCGCGCAGCGCCGGTGCGCACGTGCAGTGGCTTGGCCAGCACCACGCCGCAGCCCACGCTTCACACCACCGCCTGCTCAGCGGCGAAACGGCCAGTGGCTGCGCCCCGCAACTCGGCCTGAGCCTGAACGCCTGCGGCGCAGGTTTCAGCCTTACCGAGCATCGCCTGCGCGGCCAGCAGCCCCCCCTGCGCGCGTCGGCTGCCGGCCGTGACAAAGGCGCCTCGGACCAATGGGCGGCCACACTCGGCTACGCCCTCGCCACCCTGGGCACCACGCACATCGGGCAAGCGCCTGTGGTCGACAACCGGTCGGCGGCGCTGACCGGTCATTTCGTTTCGTTTTCGATCGAGGCTTGAAGGAGCTGTAAGACATGACTGAGCAAAACACAACCACCCTGCTCCCGCGCGGCGTCGACCTCGCCAACTTCGATCAGGCCATTGCCAAGTTCCGGGCCCTGCTGGGCGATGAAAACGTCCTGATCAAGGACGATCAGCTGATCCCTTACACCAAGATCATGATGGCCGTGGACACCGCTGAGCACACCCCGTCCGCCGCCGTCACCGCCACCACCGTCGAGCAGGTGCAAGGCGTGGTAAAGATCTGCAACGAACACAAGATCCCGGTGTGGACCATCTCCACCGGGCGCAACTTCGGTTATGGCTCGGCGGCCCCAAGCCAGCGCGGCCAGGTCATTCTCGACCTGAAGAAGATGAACAAGATCCTCCATGTTGACCCGGAACTGTGCACGGCCCTGGTCGAGCCGGGCGTGACCTACCAGCAGTTGTACGACTATCTGCAGGAACACAAACTGCCGCTGATGCTGTCGTTCTCCGCACCGTCGGCCATCGCCGGGCCGCTGGGCAACACCATGGATCGCGGCGTGGGCTACACGCCCTACGGCGAGCACTTCCTGATGCAGTGCGGCATGGAAGTCGTGCTGGCCAATGGCGACGTGTACCGCACCGGCATGGGCGGAGTGAAAGGCGACAATGCCTGGCAGGTGTTCAAGTGGGGTTACGGCCCGACCCTAGACGGCATGTTCACCCAGGCCAACTATGGCATCTGTACCAAGATGGGCTTTTGGCTGATGCCCAAGCCTCCCGTGTTCCAGCCGTTCGAGATCAAGTTCGACAACGCCTCGGATATCGCCGAGATCGTCGAATTCATCCGCCCGCTGCGGATCGCCCAGGTCATTCCCAACTCGGTTGTCATCGCCGGTGTGCTTTGGGAGGCCGCCACCTGCAATACCCGGCGCGCCGACTACACCAACGAGCCGGGGGCGACGTCCGACGCTATCCTCAAACAGATCCAGAAAGACAAGAACCTCGGCGCCTGGAACGTCTATGCCGCGCTGTACGGTACCCAGGAACAGGTCGACGTCAACTGGAAGATCGTTACCGACGCCCTGAAGAAACTGGGCAAAGGCCGCATCTTCACCCAGCAGGAGGCCGGTGACACCCAGCCGTTCAAGTACCGTGCGCAGTTGATGTCCGGGGTGCCCAACCTGCAGGAATTCGGCCTGTACAACTGGCGTGGCGGCGGTGGCTCGATGTGGTTCGCGCCGGTGAGCCAGGCCCGAGGCAGCGAGTGCGACAAGCAGCAGGCACTGGCCAAGAAAACCCTCAACAAGCATGGGCTGGACTATGTCGGCGAGTTCATCGTCGGCTGGCGCGACATGCACCACGTCATCGATGTGCTGTACGACCGCAGCAACCCGGAAGAAACCCAGCGCGCCAATGCCTGCTTCGCCGAACTGCTAAATGTGTTCGAGCAGGAAGGCTACGCCGTCTACCGCGTCAACACGGCCTTCCAGGATCGCGTCGCGAACAGCTACGGCCCGGTCAAGCGCAAGCTCGAGCACACCCTCAAGCGTGCGTTGGACCCCAACAACATCCTCTCGCCAGGCAAGTCGGGCATCGACCTCGCCAACCCATTCTGAATGTTCTTGAAGCCCCGCCATACCTGACGTGGCGGTTAAATCCGAAGGAAATGAAATGAACCCTGCACAACTGCTGGTTGCCAGCGCCCTGCTCCTGGTCGCCCCCTTGACGCTGGCCGAGGGCGATGCCGCTCAAGGCAAGGCCCTTTTCGCCACGCAATGCGGTTTCTGCCACAGCACTGAACAGGGCAAGAACCTGATGGGCCCCAGCCTGCTAGGCGTGTTCGATCGCAGTAGCGGCCAGGCGCCCGCCTTCAACTACTCTGCCGCACTGCAAGCGGCCAAGCTGAAGTGGGATGACGCCAACCTGGATAAATGGCTGACCAAACCAGCGGAGCTGGTACCGGGCAACATGATGATGTACCCCGGGCAAGCTGACGCTCAGAGCCGTCAAAACCTCGTTGCCTACCTCAAGACACTGAAGTAAAACCAACCGCCAGCAGGGGCCTGGGCACCTGCTGGCGAACCGCATCGACGTATCAGCGCGGGCCCTGCCCGGATTCATCGGGCGCCTCAGGGGGCTGGTACTGCCTGGGTGTCAGAACAGAGGCAGTAGCGTTTTCACTTGAAAAGACCAGGAACGCCAGGTGGGTCTCATATCGATCGAGTACATCGTCGATGACCTGCTGTTTGGTCAGCCCCATCAGGTCATAGCCACCAGACCCGGTCTGTGTATACACCTCCAACCGATAATAGACATCGATCTCTCGCGTCATGCGGCCGCTGAACATGGGCACCGGCGCCTCGACGATGGCCACGTGGTAATGGAAATCGCGGAACGTATCCATCGAGACCCGCAGCAACGGCTCCTCGAAACCATGGCTGTTGACCACATTTTCCCGCATGACGTCATAGCCCTGATTGCGAAACTCAGCCGCGACCTCATCCAGTGCTGGCGCAACCATACGGTTGAGGAACTGAGTGGCCTGGCGCAGCGATGGGAATGCCCGCAAGTGCTCGAGCCGCTGCTTCCAGGAGCGCTCCGGGACATGCCCCCCGATAGCCGCCATGGAGGGGCGACGCAGCACTCTCCCCTCGCGCTCAGCGCGTTCCATGCGCAACACCTTGTAGAACGATGCCATCACCAGGTAAGCAATGATCGTCACCGGTAGCGCAAAGATCAGCGTGGCGTACTCCATCGTCTTGACCCCGCCCGCAACCAGCATCGCCACGGTGAGCATGGCCGTGAGCAATGCCCAGAAGATGCGCAGCCAGCTTGGCCCGTCGTGGGATGGGTCGGGAATCGAGGCAGAAAAATTCGACATCACCATTGCCCCGGAATTGGCGCTGGTGAGGTAGAACAAAAGACCTGATAGCGTCGCCAGGCCAATCAGGAACATTGGGGCCGGGAACATCTCCAGCAGTGCATACCAACCCCGTTCAGGGCTGTCCATCGCCAGTTGGGCAAACGCAGTGTTGCCCTGAAGTACCTGAAACAGTGCTGAATTGCCAAACAGCGAAACAATGATGAAATCGCACAGCACCGGCGCGGTCACTGCCGCCAGGACGAATTCGCGCAACGTGCGCCCCCGCGAAATCCGCGCCAGGAACACACCAACGAATGGCCCCCAGGCCAGCCAGAAGGCCCAGAAGAACAACGTCCAGCCCGCCATCCACCCGGCCCCATCGGGCGAGTAGCCGAAGGTTTGAAAGGTACGCGCGGGGAACGTGACGAGAAATTGCCCGATGTTCGACACCAGTGCGTTCAGCAGGAAGGCCGTCTGCCCGGTCAGCAGAATGTAGAGCATCATGGCCACGGCGCTCCACAGGTTCAGCTCGGCGATCCAGCGGATGCCACGGTCGACCCCGGAGGTGGTAGCCGCGATGGTCAGTGCCACCGCCCCCACTACTAGCAGGATCTGCAAGGTAAGGCCCTGCTCCAGACCAAAAATCAGCGCGAAACCCACGCTCAGCAGTACCACGCCGATGCCCATCGATGTGGCGACGCCAAACACGGTACCGACTAACGCGATGATGCTGATACCATCGCCCAACGGGCCGCGCACGCGTTTGCCAAACAGCGGATAGAGCGCGGCACGAATCGACAGCGGCATGTCCCATCGATAGGCAAAGTAACCCATGGCCATGCCCAGCAAGGCATACATCGCCCAACCCGCGATGCCGTAGTGAAACATGGTCCAGATCACTGCGTCCTGCATGGCCTCGGCAGTCCCGCCGGTGCCGCTGGGCGGGTGCAGATACTGCACGACCGGGCCGGTGACCGAATAGAACAGCATGTCTATCCCGACCCCTGCGGCAAACAGCATGGCGACCCACGTTACCAGCTTGTACTGCGGCCGCGAGTGGTCGGGGCCGATGCGCACGTCCCCCTCCTTGGAAAAGGCGACCCACAGCACGAACCCGATCACCAGGGTCATCGTCAGTACGTAGTACCAGCCGAGGTTCGTCGCGATCCAGTCGGTAGTCTGCTTCATTGCCACACGTGCAGCATCGGGCATGAGGATCGTGGTGATGGAAAACGCCAGTATCACTGCTGACGAAATCAACAGGACGCTCCAGTTGATATGCGCCTCACGATGCTCGATGAGTTCGTCATGGCCTTTGCTCAGGTCGCTGCGCGATACGGGGGTATCGTCATCGTCGCTCGGGCGCCTGGACAGGCGATCGGTACCGCCAAATTTGCTGCGCTCAAGCGCAGGGATCGATTTTACGCCTCCTGACGTGACCGGATCGACACCGTCGCGGTGCTGGTCTGAAGGGGGTTCGAAGGGCATGAGCTTTCTCCTGTTGCGTACTTCACTTCAACGCCTCCTGAGAGGGATAGGATGATCGGAGGCGCGGATTCTCTCTATTCTGATGGCACATGTGACTTCACTCAGGGTAGTCGCCCTGAAGGTAGATTCGGCAGGACTCATCGCGAAAAAGACTGCCGCGATGGCAGAGCGTCCTGCAGCAGCGAGTGCCAATTGAAAGCACTCCTCAAGATTTGGCCTGAGCCACCTTGCGTGGCTTAGGCGGGAATCGAACAGCCCCGCAGTTACAATTGCAACGCTTCAACCCACATCAGCGACCTGCCAGGTTCGGGCATGTCGTACTTACGGTGAAACGCCAAGGTACCATCGGGCTTGATGCGGAATACGGCGATATTGGCTTTCTCCGCTTCGGTTGCCGTACCGCGCTGGACTTGCCCGCCTTTCTGGTTGCCCACGATGAACCATTGATTACCGGGCGCCACACTGATCGTGCGGGCCTCTACCCCTTGCGTGGGGATATGTTGCAAGAGCTTCGGCTCGCCCGTTTTTGCATCCAGTACATACACCGCTATATCGTTTTCACCATGCTTGAACATCGCGGGTTTTTCCGTCGTTTGAAGCTCATCGGAGCGGTTGGTGACGTAGAGATACTTACCGTCTGGCCGCACCAGAATCACCCCGCCTTTCTTGATGCCCTCATCGGCCTCGGCATGCCAGTGTGGGTCGAGGGTACTGGTTTTAAATACGGGCCTGTTGGCCAGTCGTCCTTCCTTGGTCAACGGGTAGGTGTAGAGACTGCTGCCCCGCTCCATTGCCAGGTATGCCAAGGGTGCCCGAGGGTGGTAGGCGATATGGCGTGGGCCAACGGAGGGAGCAAAGGTTTCGACCCCGGCTGGGGTCAGCTTGCCGCCCGAGTAGGCAAACGCTGAAAGGGTGCCCAAATCTTCGGGCCGGCTTGCACTCGGATCATTGCCACGACCAGGCGCAATCACGAATTTATCGTTGGGTACTACCGTGACCTGGTGGGTGAATACGCCCGACTTGATTGGTTGCGCCTGTTTGACCTGGGCACCGAGACTGCCATCTGGCTGCAGTACATGAACCGTCACGGTTGGCGCCAGGTTGTAGGCCAGCAATGCATGTGTGCCATCGCGATCGAGGGTCAGGTAGATCGGCCGTTGCTCCAGCTTCACAGGTTCGCCCAACGGCATGAGTTGCCCCGTAGCATGGTCGATAGTAAAAGCACTGAGCATGTGAACATCGCCAGGGTTAGCTCCATTGATGTTGCTGGACGCCACATACAGGTGCCGATTGCCCTTGTCGGCAACGGCGAACTGCAACGGAGCTGGCAACTGAACCACCCCATTTTGCGTGAGCGAGCCATCGGGCGCGAGGGCATAACCCAGCAGTTTGTCTCCGAACCCTGCATAGATTTCGGTCATTGCCTGGGTATTTGCCGCCAGTGCCGCATGGGAGGAAGAGGCCAGAACCCCTGCCAGCAGAAAACTACAGGGCTGTAATTTGAATCTCATTACCTGCTCCCCTTCCTTAAAGTAACGTCAGTGGGTAAACCACGATCAGCCGATGCTCGTCGAAATCCTGCCCACCCTGATAATCACGCCTCACCGTGGCGCTGCGCCACTTGAGCACCAGGTTTTTGAACGTACTGGTCCGTACTGAATAGGCCACTTCCGATTCGCGTATCCACTCATTGCCATTGCGGTCGGCTGGCGAGACATCGATGTCGCGCCCCTGGATAGTGCGCTGACCCCAAGCACCTGATCATCCCACTGTTCGTTTCGCTGCTGGCGAAGGCCGCCGGGGCGTTCATGGACAGCAGTTCGAGCAACCTCACGCGCCCGGCGCAGATGTACTTCCGCCAGTTCCTGCTGGCCTTTGGCAGCACGTTCTTCCTCGGCCCGTCGATGGCCCTGGGCATCAGCCATGTGCGCACCAACCCGCGCAACCTGGTGAGCTTTTCGGTGCTGTTCGGCATCTGCAACAACCTCGGTGGCCTGATCGGCGCGGCGCTGCTGGGTACCTTCCAGACCTGGCGCGAGAAATTCCATTCCAGCCACCTGATAGACCGCCTCAGCTACCTCGAACCACTGGTCAACGCCCGTGTGCAAAGCGGCGGCGCCGGTTATGCCGGGATCCTCGCCGACCCGGCACTGCGCAGCGAGGCCGGCATGCGCGTGCTGGCCAGCGCCGCCACCCGCGAGGCCAACATAATGGCCTACAACGACGTGTTCGTGCTGATCGGCAGCATCGCCGTGCTGACCATGATCTGGATTACCATTCGCGGTTCTTGGCTGCGGTATGTCGCCCGCCAGGCCGCTTCATCCGACTCCACCAGCGGTACTGCCAGCCGATGACCGAAGAAACCCGCACCACGACCACCGCCGCCCTCGCCGAAACCCCGGAAGGCAGCACGCCGCCCAGCGAACCGACCAGCCCGGTGCGCACGCGGCGGGTGCGCATCCTGTCTACGATCAGCTTCGCCAGCGTGGCCCTGGTCGGCATCCTGGTAGTGCTCTACGCCTGGAACCTGCCGCCGTTCAGCAGCACCATCGAAAGCACCGAAAACGCCCTGGTGCGCGGCCAGGTGACAATCATCGGCCCGCAGCTGAGCGGCTATATCGTCGACGTGCCGGTGCATGACTTCCAGTTCGTCAAGGCTGGCGATCTGCTGGTGCAGCTCGACGACCGTATCTACAGGCAGCGCCTGGCCCTGGCCATCGCCCAGCTACAGCAGCAAGCCGCGCTGGCCAACAACCTGCAGCAGCGCAACAGCGCCGAAGCCACCATCGCCCAACGCCAGGCCGCCATCGGCGACGCTTCGGCCCAGGCGACTAAGGCCAAGGCCGACCTCAGTCGCAACCAGGCGCTGGTCAGCGATGGCTCGGTGTCGCGCCGCGACCTGGACCTGGCCCGCGCCAGTGAGGCCGCCGCCGTCGCCAGCCTGGCCCATGCCAAGGCCGCGCTGGAGATCGCCCGCCAGGACCGCGAGACCGTGATCGTCAACCGCGCCTCGCTGGAGGCTTCGGTGGAGAACGCCAAGGCGGCCGTCGAACTGGCCCGTATCGATCTCGACAACACCCGCGTCACCGCCCCGCGCGACGGCCAGCTGGGGCAGATCGGCACGCGCCTGGGCGCCTACGTCAACTCTGGCGCACAACTGATGGCACTGGTGCCCGACACCCTGTGGGTGATCGCCAACATGAAGAAAACCCAGATGGCCGACGTGCGCATCGGCCAGCCGGTGACCTTCACCGTGGACGCCCTGAACCACCTCAAGCTCTACGGGCATGTGCAGCAGATCTCGCCGGCCACCGGCTCGGAGTTCGCCTTGCTGCAGGCCGACAATGCCACCGGCAACTTCGTCAAGATCGCCCAGCGCATCCCGGTGCGCATTACCGTCGACCCCGAGCAGCCTGACGTCGCACGTCTGCGTCCCGGCATGTCGGTGGTGGTCAGCATTGATACACGAGCAGAATAATGACGCGGCCTGCCTCGGTCCTTTGCAGGCCCCCGAGCGGCGTCAAAACTTGACGCGTTCGCATAATGCGTGAAGAACCAACCTATCGCTTCGATGTCACCATCAATGGATCCCAAAAGTGATCCTTTGAAATCAGGCTCGCTAGACAGAGGCACAGATCACGCTGCCCCCGCCAGCGATTCCAGGACGAACGCAGCTGGAGGCTGTGTGCCATGATCTCGATCAGAAGCTCTTACCATCTCATCGATGCCGCCATTCTCTGGTGTGACCTTGCCGACCACGAAGACGAGATTTTACGGGTCGACCTCTCCTACCCCGGCAGTCTGCTCAA
The DNA here is from genome assembly GCF_001320345.1 of Pseudomonas sp. NBRC 111127. Classification (NCBI taxonomy): domain Bacteria; kingdom Pseudomonadati; phylum Pseudomonadota; class Gammaproteobacteria; order Pseudomonadales; family Pseudomonadaceae; genus Pseudomonas; species Pseudomonas sp. NBRC 111127. The sequence continues at coordinate 26,089 of NZ_BCBD01000013.1, forward strand.
GCATTTTCCACAATGGCCGATCCTGCACCTTTATGCGGAGTGCATCTACGACGCCATTGTCAGCGGTGAGCTACCCGCGACCTGCCTGGGCCGACCGATCACTGCTGACAACCAGGTAAGCCGAGAGTACTGGTCCATTCAGCGTGCTGATCTGCTGGTCTGGTTCGCACGTAATTACCCCAACGAGAAGCCCGCCTTCTTGTTCTCGCAGAGCCTCGACCATTTGAACTGCGTCAGTCTCAATGCTCATTTGGTACAGGAAGCAGAGCTCGCTGCTGCTCAGCGCACGATCGACAAGCTGCGCGACGAGCTTACAGCAAGAGTTGACGAGGTGACAACGCTCACCGCGTGTAACCACGAACTGACAGCGCGACTTGAGGCCCAAGGCATTCCTTCCGAGGCCTCCGAAGGCACGAACAACATGCTCGTGGGCACCATGCTGGAAGTGACATTGGGTAAATCCAAAGACGGCCGTGTGCAATCGGCCTACAAGTCCCAGAGCGCTCTGGTCGACGAGATTCTACGCCGTTTTCCTGGTCTGCCTGGCCTGAGCAAAAGTACCCTTGATCGGCGATTTGCCGACGCTCGCCGTCATCTAGCCCAGGTAAAACGGGGCTGACACCGCATTGTCAGGCGATGCTCGGCATCGCCTGACAATGTTTTTCCTCCAGCATCGACCTTCACTGACTGTCACATCCCACTGCGCACCACATGGTGCTACGGAGTGACATCATGCAACAGATCAGCCCTGCCCCGCTGCCTGCCGACCGCCACATCATGCGCCGCGATGAGGTGGAACTGAAAACCGGCTTCAAACGTTCGCACATCTACAACCTGATGAAAGCCGGTCTATTCCCCCAATGCCGGCGCATTGGTACCCGCGCCGTCGGCTGGGACTCGCTGGAGATCGAGCAGTGGGTCCATGATCGACTGTCGGTCAGGGAGTAGCGTCATGGACGTCCTCTCGCTGATCTCGACCAAGGGCGGCGCGGGTAAAACCACCGTCGCCGCCAACCTGGGTGGTGTGCTCGCCGATGCGGGCCTTCGCGTCCTGCTGCTGGATCTGGACAGCCAACCGACGCTGTCCAGCTACTACGCCTTGCGCGAATCCCGTGAGGCTGGCAGCTACGAACTCATCGCGCAACGGCTCACGGCCCCCGAACAGGTGATTTCCGCCACCGTCATCCCGCACCTGGACCTGATAGTGTCCAACGATCGCGCCGGGCACATCAGCACTCTGCTGTTGCACGCGGCCGATGGTCGTCTGCGCCTTCATAATCTTCTGCCAGCGTTCGAGGAGCTCTACGATGTGCTGATCATCGATACCCAAGGCGCGCGCAGTGTAGTCGTGGAGATGGTGATCCTCGCGTCCGACTATGCCCTGTGCCCGGTCCCCCCAGAAATGCTCGCCGCACGTGAGCTGCGACGCGGCACGCTGGCGCTGTTTGAAGAGTTGGAGCCCTACCGCTACCTGGGCGTTGCCTTGCCGTCGGTGAAGCTGTTGCTCAACCAGGTCAAAGCCAATCGCCGTGACACCCGCTTGATCATGCACAGCCTGCAGGCGTCCTTCCAAGGCGACCCGCATGTCAGCGTCTGCACAACGGTGATTCCTGACCGTGTGGCCTACCCCAATGCCGCCTCGCTCGGCCTGCCGGTGCACCGCGTCGAGCCTACTCCACCCTCTGGCAGCCGAGGCCCTTGCGGCGCGGCGGTCATGCTTGAGCTGGCCATCGAGCTGTTCCCGCAGTGGGCTGAGCGACTTGTCGGCTCGGACGCGCCTCTGCCCGGCCAAGCGTCAGTGATCGACCGCCGACTCAACCGTCGCGGCTGATGGGAGGTTTTGCGATGAAGCCGCCCTCTTCCGAAGACATCACGCGACAGTTGCAGCAGGCGCATTTTCCACAGAAACATGGCCTCGACAGCTCGCCCGTGCCGGTCGGGGATACACCGTTGGTGGTCAGCCTGGAGCAATTGCGCCCCTACGAGCTCAACCCGCGGGTGGTTCGCAACCCGCTGTATGACGAGATCAAAGCCTCGATCCGCGAACGCGGCCTGGATCAGCCCCCTGCGATCACCCGCCGTCCGGATGAGCCGCATTTCATAATCCGCAATGGCGGCAACACCCGTTTGAGCATCCTCGGCGAACTCTGGCAGGAAACCCGCGAGGAGCGATTCTTTCAGATCCACTGCCTGTTCCGCCCTTGGCAGTCCGAGTCGCATGCCTTGATCGGGCACCTGGCCGAAAGTGACCTGCATGGCCAGCTCACGTTCATTGAGCGATCGCTCGCGGTGGCAAAACTCAGGGACATGTTACAAGAGCCCGATGCCCCTCTCAGTCAGCGTGAACTGTCCACACGCTTGAGCAAGGGCGGCTACCCGATTTCACAATCGCATATCAGCCGCATGTTCGACACGCTCGAACACCTGCTACCGGTCATCCCGCAGGTGTTGTATGCCGGGCTTGGCAAACCCACCATCGCCCGGATCATTAACCTGCGGCGCCGGGCGGAGTCGATCTGGAATCAGTATTTGGGGGACGTTCAACACTTCGCACTGCTCTGGTTCGAAGTGCTGTCGGCATTCGACAGTGATAAGCCCGATCTGAACTGGGGTGAGCTGCAGGATGAGCTGATTGCCAGGATGGCGGTGCAGTTGAAGCAGACGCCCCGCCTGCTCGCCTTGGAAATGCATCAGGAACCGCTTCGCTCAACGCCGCCTGCGGAAACGCCTCAGCCGCTGCCGCAAGCCCCACAAGGTGAGTGCTCCCCCCAGCTGCCTGTCGAAGATGAAGCACAATCGGCGCCTCAATCGCCCGCACCGGAGCCGATGAGCAGTGCGGACAACACTGCGGCAGCCGAGACTCCACGCCTCCCAAACATCCGCGAGGCGCTGAGTGATGACGATCCGCTTGCTGCGAGGGTGCCAAACGCCCTTGATGCCGGTGAGCCCTCCCTGGGTTCCGCCTCACCTCTCGCACCGCTACAGGGTGACATCACTGCATTGCGTGAGCGTTGTGCCGCCCTGGCGACAGACCTGGCGGCATATGCCGATGCCAGTGCCATGGTCACGCCGCACGCAGAGGGCTTGGGTTTTACCCTTACGCTGGAGCATGGCGAGCAACTGAGCCCTAGACATACCGGCATTCAGCTACTGCTCTCAGCCCTGCTGCGCTTGCAGGACGACGTGACTTCGCAACAACGTCAGCAGCTGCCGGCTGCGCTATTTGGCCAATTGCTGATTGGCACCTACGACCTGCCCTTCCCCGAGCGCCCTGCCCTAACCGTGGGCCTCGAACGACTACCCGATACCCAGCTGGAGCAGCTGTTCAGCCTGATCCGCCACGCCCGGCAGTTGATCGACCTGACGCTGTCGTCCACGCGTTAAGTGAGGAGCCGCCTCATGAGCACGACCTTCAATCTGTTGAACCATGCGATGTTGAACCAGGTGCTGCATGAGCTGCGCCATGGCCGTCTGCAGCGCTGCAAAGCGCTGGGCCTGGCCGACGAAGACATCGAGGTCCTGCAATCGCTGCCTCCGACCACCCTGTCCCACTTGGCGCATTCATCAATCGCCTGGGTTGAGGTCAAGGTTGATATCACCGTCCTGCGCCGCCTGATCGTCCAGGCCGAGCGCGACGAGCAGAACGAACGCCTGATCAACCGGGCACTGAAGCTCGGCGCGAGCTCGACTATCATGTACCGCTGTTTCGGCCTGGACCATTCGGAAACGGCGTTGCGCCGCCGAATACTGAAAATCGAAACCCACCGCGGCCGGCCGGTCCAGCTCAGTGAAGCCCAGGAGCATGCGGTGTGGAACCGCTGGAGCCAGTTACGGGCGGAGGAGCCAGACAACGATCCACTGGACACGATGATGATGCTGGCCGAGGAACAGCACATCAGCCTGACCCAGGTCTGGCAACAGGTCGAACTGTACGGAGGTACGCCATGCTGAGCTTCTACGAAGTGGACTGGCAGGACGTGGTGCGCCAGTGCTACGACGCCCTTCGACGCCGCAATGAGTTTCAGGCCGCCCAGGCCCAACAAGCGGCTGCTGCGGAGCCCGCGCTGCGCACGATCTACTACGGCGACAACAATCCCTTGCCGCAGGCCTTGCTACTCGATCGTCGACTGACCCCGCTGGAGCGCAACACCTGGCAGGTGCTGCGCTGGCTGATCACCGAACGCCAGGTTAAAATGCCCCGCTACCAGGACCTGCAACCCTACCTGGCAGCCAGCCCCTGTGGCACCCAGGCGTCGCGCGAGACCATCGCCCGCGCACTGAACGTCCTGCGTACCACCCGCTGGCTCAGCCTGGTCGACCGCTCGCGCGATGCCCAAGGCTGCCTGCGCGGTTGCATCTACGTGCTGCACGGCGATCCGTTGACGGCGGCCGAGCAGCTTGAGCTGGACAGCGGCTACGCGGATCTCCTGCAACAGAACCTCAGCCACGCCACCAAGGGGGTGCGTGATGTGACGCAGCATGTGCTGGCCGAAATTCAAGCCGACCCGCAAGTCGTCCAAGGCGACAAGGACAGGCTGGGCGCACTGCCGCCGACACAGCAACACTCGCTGCTGCTGATCAACGAAGCCGCGCAGGCGCAACATTCCGAACCTGGCCTGCTCCACCCCGTTCGGAATCCTCACGCCTCGGCCACCGATTCCGAACTGTGCGGCAATGCACCGGATTCGGCTGTGGTTCGGAATGCCGACGCCGGCCGTACAGTACAGAAAGACCAAAGCAAAAAAAGTACAGTACTGGCACAGGTCGAGTTTGGTCGTGCACGCTGGCCTGAAGATTTACCGCTGAATTCGACCGAGCGGCGCATGGCCTCCCAGGCGATGCGCCAGCTCGAACCGGAACAGCAACAAGCGGTGATCAATGAAGCGGCGGTGCGCTGCGCCCGCGGCGAGATCCGAAAACCGGTCGCCTACCTGATGGGCTTGATCAAACGCGCCTGCCAAGGCGAGTTCACCCTGTGGGCCGCGCGTACCGAGGAGGTCAAGACCTCAAGACCGACTTCAAATCCAGCGAGGCCTGTGCCAGCAGAGCCTCCCAGCGAACGACCGAAGCGCGGTGGTCAGCGCACCGCCTCGCCCCTCGCCCTCTCCTGCCTGGAGGAACTGAAACAACGCTGTCGTGGTTCGCTTGCGCCGACCTAGGGGTGGATCTCGGTGGACTTGATGCCCATGCCATTGAATCCACCGAGATCCACCGCCTGAAATTACGAGCGGACCACCTTCATGTTGATTCGCGTCGAACCGCACTAATCGGCCCATCGTCGGCGTCATTCCGACGGCGAGGTACTGGCGATGACCGATCACTACCAGCTCAACCTGGGCTCCCTGCGCAGCAGCATCACCCTCACCTTGCATACCCATCATGCGGCGCGGCTGTGGCAAGGCCGCATGGGCCGCGAAGGGGTACACGCGATCATGGGCATGCCCGGTTACATCGGCGTCACCAACCTGCTCAAGCACGCCAGCAGCCAGGATGACCCCTTCGCCGACTGGTTCATGCTGCAACTGGAGGACAAGCTGCTGCAGGCCAAGGCCGAACTGCGTGCGCTGACCAAGCAGGTCAGTCGGGTGGAGCGCGCCCTGCCCACCCAAGTCGACATCGGCGACAACCTCAATATCCATCCCGTCACCCTCCCCCTGTTCATCGGCAGCCAGCTTGGCTTTCTCGCGGTCTACCTGCTGACCGACTACGACGCCCTGGTGCGCCGCGTTCTGCTCGCCCACCACACCGCCTTAATCGGCCGCCCCGACATGGAAACCTGGATCGATCGCGGCGCCCACGAGCTGCGCAGCCTGTTCGGTCTGGCCCAGCGCTACCGGCTGGCAGGGGTCAGTCGGGATGACATGGCCGCCAACAACGCCCGCGCCCGTGAAGCGATCGACAAGTTCGGCACGCCACCAAGCAAGATCCTCGAGGGCAGCCACCGCTCCCAATTCGCCCCGCCCATCACGCGGGGTACCTCAGAACCGCTACCCGCTGGGTCGGATCAACACGACCAACCTGAGGTCGAAGCTCTCCCTGAGCCAGAAGAACCGGCCGAAGGAGGTGAGGCATGACCTTGGCCGACGCGATTGCCCGGCGTTTGTCAGCAGATGTCTATCGTGAGTTCGCACAAGGTGCCTCCCTAAAAGGCCTTTTAAAGCCTTTTAAGGGTAAGGGGGAGCTGCAGCAGTTCGCCGAGACGATCCTGCGCCTGCGCACCCAGGTCGCCGAGTTGATGGCAGTGATGCTGGCGATCATGGCGCAGCCCCCGTTCTCGTTGCTGGAACTGCGACTGGTCGTGCAGCACAGCGCGACCGGCACCGACTTCCTGCGCTGGCGCAGCCCGGACTTTCAGCGCATGGGCGTGCAGGTGTGGCAGGAGGCGGTGGTTCATCCGCATCTGCACCCTGAACTGCGGCAGGCGTTGTATCAGCTGGAGACCAACCGGGTGGTGCTGAACCTGCAGATGAGCAGCCTGCAGTCACTGTATCGCCAGGCTGTCGCCGGTGCCGGCAAGCTCGAGGCCGCCGAACTCGCCCTGACCCGTTCCCCCACCGAGGAGTGACCCGCATGAGTACGTTGTTTGTAGGTGAAGGCAACATCGGCAGTGTGCCGGAGTTTCAGGAGTTCAACTCCAACCCGGATGAACCACGACGCCTGCTGCGGCTGAACGTCTATTTCGACAACCCGGTACCGCGCGAGGGTGGCTACGAGGATCGCGGCGGCTACTGGGCGCCCGTCGAGCTTTGGCACCGCGATGCCGAGCATTGGAGCACGCTGTACCAGAAAGGCATGCGCGTCCTGGTCGAAGGCCGCACGGTCAAGGAGGAGTGGGAAGACAGCGAGGACAACGCGCGGGTGACCTTCAAGGTCGAGGCCCGGCGCATTGGTATCCTGCCGCATCGCCTGGCCTCGGTCTCGATGCGTGAGAAAGCTCAAGACACTCCCAGCGCCACGCGTAAAGGCGGTGGCAAGAAAGCCCCGCGCAAGGCCGGGTGATCCGTGGAACTCAGTGGAATCACTGCGCCCTGCGCGATACCGCAGGGGCTGCGCCGCCCAACCGGCGAGCAGTACTGGCCCCTCTAGCGCGTTCTATTGGGTCGGGGTTTACCCCGCCGTTCACTCTCCAGCAACTGCTTCACCTCCGTCAGGCACTGATCCAGGGCAAGGAATGCCCGCCAGTGCGCCGGACTCTCCTGAACCCAGGCAATCAAGTGCGCGCGCGCCTCCCCATTCTCCGGTTCCAGTTGCGTGGCCATGAACAGCTCGTAGGCCTTGATCGCTAACTTGTCTGCCTCACTCTGGTGGGATCCGTGCAAGTTGAAGCCTCCGTGTGGACGGGCGGGTCCTGCAGTTATTTTTCGTGATACGCCTCATAGGGTTGCCAGTCAACTCTCTGAGCCGCTCATATCCTTGGGTGGGTAGTCAACCATATGGATCGAATTGGAGAGCGCCCCGTTGCCCGTCAAAGAGCCTAGCCCACATCACATTGGCCGCCAGTTGGCGAAGTACCGTCGCGACCGTGGTTTGACCCAGGAGCAGGTCGGCGAACACCTGCGCATTACCGGCGAGGCCGTCTCGCGTCTGGAGCGTGGCCTGGTGGAGCTGTCCGTGACGAAGTTGCTGCAGTTGGCTGACCTGTATGGCTGCCCCGTCGATGAGCTGCTGCTGGCCATCAGTCCTCGCCCCCAGGACCAGGGCCAGCAGATCACCGCGATCATCAAGGAGCTGGGCGATGCCGATAAACAGTTCGCCCTGGAGTTTCTGCAAACGCTGGCCACTCATCTTGCGCAACGCAAGTAAGGTTTTAGCCCTGCGCTGAAACGTCGAACCGATCCCTCCGTTTTCGGCTTTACCCTGGCGCTTCACGGCCACACCCCCACCCTGTCGGAAACCACCGAGAGGGCCCGCATATGCGCCTGTTCATCTGCGAGAAACCGTCCCAAGCCCGTGACATCGCCCGAGTACTGCAGGCCAGCTGGCGCGGCGATGGCTACCTGCAGGGCCAGAACGTCACCGTCACCTGGTGCATCGGCCATCTGCTAGAAACCGCGCCCCCTGAGTCCTATGGTGATTACAAACGCTGGTCGTTGGACGACCTGCCGATCATCCCCGATCACTGGCAGTTGGTGGTCAAGCCCAAGGTCGCCAGCCAACTGAAGGTGATCGACCAACTGCTGCAAAGGTGCGCTGAGGTGGTCATCGCCACCGATGCTGACCGCGAGGGCGAGATGATCGCCCGGGAGATCCTCGAGCGCTGTCAGTATCAGGGGCCGGTCCTGCGTCTGTGGCTGTCCGCCCTGGATGAAGCCTCGATCCGCCGGGCCTTGGCCGCCTTGCGTCCGGGCGAACAGACCCTGCCGCTGTACCACTGTGCACTGGCCCGCTCCCGTGCCGACTGGCTGGTGGGCATCAACCTAAGCCGGCTGTTCACCCTGCTCGGCCGCCGCGCCGGCTTTGATGGTGTGCTGCCGGTTGGCCGCGTCCAGACCCCGACGTTGCGCCTGGTAGTCGAACGCGACCGGGCCATCGCGAGCTTTGTGCCGCACCCCTTCTGGAACGTCGACGCCCAGTTGGTGGCAGACGGTGTTAGTTTCAAAGCCAGCTGGCAACCTCCGGCTTCGGTCTGCGACGATGAGGGCCGCTGCCTTGATGAAGCGGCCGCCAGGCAAGCTGCACTGCGCCTGAGCCAACACGGAACGGCCCGTATTGGCACCATCGAGGTGGAACACGTCCGCGAAGGGCCGCCACTGCCGTTTGATCTCGGCACCCTGCAAGAAGTCTGCTCGGCCAAGCTCGGGCTCGGCGCCCAGGAAACGCTGGGGATCGCCCAAGCCCTCTACGAAACCCACAAGGCCACGACCTACCCGCGCACCGATTGCGGCTACCTGCCCGAGAGCATGCTGGATGAGGTGCCCCGCATACTGCATGCCCTGGTGGCTCCCAGCCCTGCGCTCGGTCAGGTCATCAAAGCGCTGGATCCGTGTCGCCGCTCGCGCGCCTGGAACAGCAGCAAGATCACCGCGCACCACGGGATCATTCCGACCGCCATCAAGCTCGACCTCACTCAGCTGTCTGAGCGCGAGCAGGCAGTTTACGCGCTGATCCGCGCCCGCTACCTCGCTCAGTTCCTTCCTGAGCATGAGTACCTGAAAACCCAGGTGTTGCTGCACAGCCAGGCCGACCAGCTACTGGCCCGGGGCAAGCAGATCCTGGTGCGCGGTTGGAAAGCGGTGATCAACGAAACCCACGGCAATGAGCCCGGCGAGCAGACTCAACGGCTACCCACACTTCGAGAATCCGTTTCGGTGGCGCTGACTGACGCCGCCGCCATTATCCAACGCACACACCCCCCCAAGGCCTACACCGAGGGCACGCTGGTCAAGGCGATGAAAACCATCGCCAACCAGGTGGCCGATCTGCGGCTCAAGCAGACGCTCAGGGAGAGCTGCGGCCTCGGCACCGAAGCCACCCGCGCGGCCATCATTCAGGGGCTGATCGACCACGGTTATCTGACCAAGAAGAAACGCAGCCTGGCCGCCTCAGCCGCGGCGCACACCCTGATCGAAGCAGTGCCAGCGGAAGTGGCCGATCCGGTGCTGACGGCGCTATGGGAGCAGGCTTTGGGCCGAATTGAGTCGGGCCAGTTGAGCGTCGAGACCTTTCTAGCCAAGCAGTCGCAGTGGCTGACCCGCTTGGTGCGCAGCAACGCCTCGCTCACCCTGCAGCCGCCCCCATCGAAGGGACCGCTCTGCCCGGTGTGTTGCAGCGGCATGCGCCAGCGCAAAGGCCGTACTGGCAGCTTCTGGTCCTGCATCCGCTACCCGGACTGCAAGGGCACCAAGCCGGTAACTAAAGCCAAGCGCCCGAAGAAGACATGACTTGACGCCGCACCGCCGCGCTGGTGTAGTGAAGTTGCCCCACGCCACTTGGCGACCCCAGACCGATTCGCTCCGGGCAGCTCGGTCAGACTCGTAGAGTTCGGAGCCATCCTTCACCGCCTTTGCGGATAACTTCTCAGCGTTCCAAGTCTCCTAGGTGGATGACCCATGCGGCTTGTGCCAGGCCTCAAGGGTCATCCGCTTCGGCGGCGATGCTCAGCTCCGGTGCCCGCCGGCGAAACACTGGGCACCTTTTGTGCGCGGATGCGTGCCAGTTGATTCCGACCTAGGCCACGACAAGGGTCGGTTGATCCCGGTGGATCGACAGCGGAGAGTTTGCGACGAACTCCGGTGTCACATCGCCGGATCAAAGGTGGTCCACTTCTTCCTAGCCTGATGACCGTCGGGCTATTTTTTCGCCGCCGAGAATCCACCGGAAGCCACTGATTGCCACCCGCCCAAACCGCCGCAAATCCCCGGTTGACGGGGGTTCTGCGGCGTTTTATAGATGAGCTGCACACCGCTGTCGTTGACAGCTCCCAGGCCGCCAGAACCTTGAAGGCTGCGCCCGCTTCGGGTGGTTCTCCCCAAGTGCGACTCGCGCTCGGCAGCTCGCACGGTCACCGACCTGTCGGTGATGAGCGCCCTCTCTACCGATCATGTGTTTGCACCCTCACCCTTGCGGAACTCACCAGCCGCCAGGGCCGGTGGTTGTCCGCGTTTCTGCTGAACAGGAGATCCACCATGGCCACCGCAAGCAATAACGCCCCCACCACCTACTTCAACCTGCACACCCAAGGCATCGGTTACCTGAACCGTGTCCGCGAAGTCCCGGTTCGCCGCGGCCAAGCGTTCATGGCCTGTGACATCGCTGCCTTGCACGGTGCCTCGGACGACGTCGAGTACACCCGCTTCGACTGCAAAGTCGCTGGCGGCGAAGCCGAACGGCTGATCCGTGAGCACCTCGAAGACGTCCGCGCTGAACGCAAGGTCCTCATCGCGTTTCGCATCGGCGACCTCTGGGTGGATCCCTTCCTGTACGAGAAAGGCGAACGCAAGGGTCAACCCGGCGCCAGCCTCAAGGGCCGCCTGATCTTCATCGAGTGGATCAAGGTCGATGGCCAGTTCAGCTACCGTGCGCCCGCCCGCACCGACGCTGCCTCTGACGCGATGGAACCTGCTGAGGCGGATGGGGACAAGGCAAACACTGACGGTGACTCCGATCAGCGCCAGCCAACTCCAACCGCCCCCCGTAACTCCACCGCAGCAGCTCAATCTGCCTGAGGCAGTTTGACCGCCAACAACAGGCGCTCTTGGGAGCGCCTGTTGTTCATTCACGTCGGAGGTTGTCATGGAAAGCTTCTGGCTCTGCGAAGACTGCCTGCAGGCGGTGGCTTACGACGACTTCAGCACCTTGTCGCTGTACTACAGCGAGGCCGAAGTTGACGAGCGAATCGCGCAGATACGTGAGGCAGTGCAAGCGTTGCTGCCGTTCAGCGCCGATTTCGATCCGGACACCGGCATCGGCATCGACTCGTTCTCCACCCGCCCCTGCGAAAGCTGCCACTCACCGTTGCACGGCACTCGCCATCGGTTCACCCGCCTGTGACCGCCTGATCTCACCCACTTGGGGCCTCCTCCCGGAGCGCTCCTGCATATGAGGCTTTGCTCATGAACACGCCATTGACCCTGGTCGAGCCCCTCGACCCCGTCCTGACCCAGCGCGCCCACGAAGATGCACTGATCAACGAAGCCCTGCAGCTGTTGGACCAACGCTACTTCCAACGCGGCGAAGTCCTCATCACGCCGGCCGACGCCGCCTCTTACCTGAAGCTGCGCTTGGCGCCTTATCACCACGAGGTGTTTGCCCTGCTGTACCTCGATTCCCAGCACCGCGTGCTGGACTTCGAGGTGTTGTTTTTCGGCAGCATCGATGGGGCTTCGGTGTATCCCGTGAAGTGGTGGTCAAGGCACTGGCACACAACGCCGCCGCAGTTATCCTCAGCCACAACCACCCTTCCGGCTCCCCCGAGCCCAGCGGCGCCGACCGCGTGCTGACGGCGCGCCTGATCGAAATCCTGGCGCTGGTCGAGGTCCGCGTTCTGGACCACATCATCGTCGGAGAAGGTCAGCCCCTCTCCCTGGCCGAATACGGCTGGATTTAACCCTCCCCCACCCGCCACCGCCTGCATGGGGTGGCGTTCTCTTTTAATTGGAGCGCCATCATGCTCACCTCAACCCCCAACCCGTTTGCCCGCGGTTTTCATGCATTTGCCTGCAAGCGCGTGGTTCAGATCCACTACGACGACCAGTGCCCGCCCTGCTATCGCCCCTTGCACACCGCCCAGCTGGAGTTGAACGACGATCACATCAACTCTCAGGCCTGCGTGTTCGATGACGATTGCGCCGTCATCACGGAAGGCCAGGATGTCTCGGGTTTCCTTCGCATGCAGTTGCCCGCGGACAGCGTGGTCAGCACCGTGCTGTACCAGGTCACCGCCAAGCAGTTGAGTGGCTCGGTGCACCTCTGCGACCTTCCCACCCGGAAAGCTGCCGAACACCTGATGCAGCAGCTGTCCTTTGCCACCGGCCAGTACAGCCGCAGCTGGGAGATCAGCACATCTCACCTACCGGCCGACGAGTACGCCTACCTTCAGCAGCTTGCCCGCTCCGAACGACCGGCGGGCTTCTTTGAATGTTTCTCATTGGTCAGCAACCGCTCCGTCGGCTGCAAGCTGTACTCCACACCCTGGCACCGCAGCGCCCACGTGGAAGGTCCCGGTTGCTCAGCGGCGGACGTCTGCATCCGCCTGTTGGATGAACAGGTACCGCCGGTGTTGATGACCCTGTTGTTGCTGGCCGGCCAGGCCGACACGCGCTTCCTGGTGTTTGACCCTGATGCAGCCCCGCTGGCAGGACTGCCAGTGTTTGCTGACGATTGACCTAAGGCGCCCTGCTGGGCGCCTTTTTTATGGACTAAGCCTGATAACCCGGACGGGGAACTTCGGTTTTTCAGTGGGTGCACCTCGCGCGTGTTGCCAAGGTGTCGGCAACATCTGTCGAGACCTGCTCATGCACACGCCCGCACTTCCTTACCTTGTCCTGATGCTCGCGCTGGCGGGTTGCAACACGTCGCCTGCCATCACCCCATCGAAAGCGCCAGCCAAAGCCGTACCAGCTCCGGCCACCCCGTCCAAGCCGTTGTCAGAATCACCGGCGTGGGTCCGCCAGGACCGCTACACCCTGGTCAGCACGCGACCGACGCTGGAACAACGCCAGCCCTTATTCCAGCTCATCACCGTGCAGATTTCACCGGCGCTGCATGCGACGGTCGGTGATGCGTTGCGCCACGTGTTGCAGCGCTCGGGCTACTCGCTCTGCACCAACCGCGCCGAGGTCACGACCTTGTTCAGCCGCCCCCTGCCGGCCGTGCAGCACCAACTCGGGCCGATGGCGCTGCTGGACGCCTTGACCATCCTCGGCGGCCCGGCCTGGCGACTCATGATCGACCCGGTCGAACGCAGCGTGTGTTACGCCCTTCGCGCACCGGTGCCCGCCCCACCTCGCCCGCCCCTGGAGATCGCGCCATGAAGGTCCATCACTTTCAGGCCCTGGTGCTCGGGGCCCTGTGCCTCGGCGCCGCAGTACTCGCCGCCACGACCTACAACCACCAGCAGCAACTGGCCAGGCTCCTAGTCGCTGCGGAAAATGCGCCAGCCGATCCAGTACCGGCGCTGTGGCGGGACCTCGATGCACTCAGCGCCGACCTTGCGGCACTCCCAGCGCAAGTGAACGCGCTGGGCGAGCACCAGCGCCAGCAGGACGCGACCTTCGCGGCGTTGAGCAAACAGCTGGATGAGGTGAACGCTTCGCTCAAGTCCATTGAAGCGGTGCCGCTGGGTCCGACCAAGGCCGACCTGGCCGCGCTGGAACAGCGCATGGGCAACGCCGAAACCGCCGTCCACGCCCTCGAGGCTCGCCCGGTTGCGCCATCCACACAACCCCAGCCTGCAGCCCCCGCCAAACCGGCCGCCAAAACCCAAACCCCGACGCCGCCATTCACCTTGCTGGGTGTCGAGACCCGAGGCGACCTTCGGTTTGTCTCGGCTCAACCGGCCGGCGCGCATGCCCTGTCGACCGTCCACCTGCTGCAGCCCGGTGACAGCTTGAACGACTGGCAGCTTAAGGCCATTCGCCGGAACCAGGCCGTGTTCCAGGTGCCTGGCCTCGGCGAACGTTCGCTGCCCCTGCCATGACGAGGTGCATATGGTCCGTTTCATCAGTCTCTCGTTGCTCCTATTCCCCATCTGCCTGGTGTCGGGATCGGGATGGAGTGCCCCAGCCACGGTCGAAACGCAGCAGCAGTCCAGCGAGCAGGCCGCGCTGCAGCAAGCGCGATCTGCAGCACAGGCCAAGGCCTGGGGCCTGACCGACGACGAATGGTCCAAGTTCGAGCGCCTGCAGAGCGGTCCCCGTCAGTACTGGTCACCGCACCTCGATCCGCTGACCACCCTGGGCGTGGAAGCCGACTCGGACCAGGAGCGCCAGCGTTACGCCGAGCTGCAGGTGCGACTCGAAGCCAAACGTGCCGAGCGCGAACTGGCCTATCAAAAAGCCTACTCTGCTGCCTGGGGGCGGTTGTTCCCAGGGCTGCGGCCGGTACAGGGATTGAGCGATGCAATCCCTCCGTCGAGCAACCCGCGCTATGCGGTGTTTGTGGAAGATCCGTGTTCGACCTGTGAGGCCAGCCTCCGCCAATGGCTGAGCACGGGCGCCCACTTGGACATCTATCTGGTGGGCAGCCAGGGCGATGATGCGCGCATTCGCCAATGGGCGCGCAAGGTGGGCATTACCCCTGCCCAGGTTGGCAGCGGCCAGGTCACCCTCAATCATGACCGTGGCCGCTGGTTCGCCCTCGGCGCCAGCCGCACCTTGCCCGCGCGCTTTCAACAGGTGGAAGGGAAATGGCAGCGCGTCGATTGACCCTCGCCCTGACCCTGATGGGAGTGACGGCGGCCCAAGCAGGCGGCCTGCCTCCGCCGGCCTACCAGTTGGCCGCAGCCCAGGCCGGCATCCCGGCCTCGGTGTTGTTCGCCATTGCCCAGCAAGAGAGCGGCACACCGTTGCGTGGGCGGCTTCTGCCCTGGCCGTGGACCTTGAATGTGGCCGGTACGCCACAGCGCTTCGCCACCCGTGACCAGGCTTGCAGCGCACTCAAAGCGGCGCTCACCCGCCATGATCCCAAGCGCATCGATGTCGGCCTGGGCCAGATCAACCTGGGTTATCACCCGGAGCGCTATCCCACCGCCTGCGATGCCCTCGATCCGCGCGCCAACCTCGCCGTCACCGCCGATCTGTTGCGCGCGCACTACGCCGACGTCGGTGACTGGGTCATTGCCGCAGGCCACTATCACCGGCCTGCGGGAGGGCCCCCGGCGGCGCGCTACCGCACGCAGTTCAGCCTGCACTGGCAGCGCCTTGAAGCCGCCACGTCCAGCCGTGGAGGACCACGCTCATGATTGTCGTTCGCCGGGGCGCACTGATTTGCGGGTTGATGGGGTCGTTGGCTGCCGGGGCATGGCTTGGGCCAACGCCCCCTGTCATTGCCGCTGAGTCGGCTACGGCGGTCGAACGGCCCGATCCACGAACCCTGAACTGGGTCTTGCCGGTGCACAGCGCGCGCCTCACGCCGGGTGAGGTGCCCCGCAGAGCGCTGGATCTGCCCGGCATGGTCCCGCTGTTCCTGGTTGGGGCGGACGCCGCCTCGTTGGCGTGGCTGACGCAGCACGCGCCAGCGCTGAAGCGACTGGGCGCCAACGGCCTGGCTGTTGAAGTCGTTGATGCCGCAGCGCTGCAGCGTATCCAGGCGGTAGCGCCTGGTTTGGCCATCTGGCCGGTGAGTGGCGACGACATCGCCGAGCGGCTGGAACTGGAGCACTACCCGGTACTGATCACTCCGACCGGCATGGTACAGTGAGGTAGTGCCATGGGCGATCATGCGATGGAATCCCTGCTGCGCCCGGCAGTGGAGCTGTACACCGTAGGCATCTGTGCCGGTGCCGGCGCGCTGTGCCTGCATTCACCCTGGGCGGTGGCGCTGTCGCCGGAAGTTGGCGCCGGCATGGCCCTGGCCTATACCGCCTTCGGCCTCAAGCGCCTCAATGAGGCCCGCATTGTTTTGCGTTATCGACGCAACATCCGCCGCCTACCCCGCTACTCGCTGACCAGCCGACAGATCCCTATCAGCAGCAAGCGCCTGTTCATGGGCCGTGGTTTTCGCTGGAGCCGCCTGCACACCCAGCGTTTGCTCGAAGCGCAGGATCCCGCGCTGGCCCGCTACGTCAACCAGTCGGCCGCCTACCAGTGGGCCCGCCGCCTGGAGCATCTCCTGGAAAAAGCACCGCCAGGGCTCTCCATCTTGCCTTGGATAACCGCCTGGGACAGCCCACTCAACCCGGTACGACCACTGCCGCCCGTGGGTGGCTCCCCGCTGCTGCACGGCGTCGAGCCCAACGAACAGGAAGCCTCCTTGCCTTTGGGCGAGCGCGTGGGCCATACCCTGGTCCTGGGCACTACCCGGGTCGGCAAGACGCGCCTGGCCGAGGTCTACATCACCCAGGACATCCACCGGCCGAGCCAGGAAGTGGTGATCGTCTTCGACCCCAAAGGCGATGCCGACCTGCTCAAGCGCATGTACGTGGAAGCGCGACGCGCCGGCCGTGAGCACGAGTTCTACGTCTTCCATTTGGGCTGGCCGGAGATTTCCGCACGCTACAACGCCATCGGCCGTTTCGGTCGCATCTCGGAAGTCGCCACTCGGATTGCCGGCCAACTCAGCGGCGAAGGCAACTCGGCGGCGTTTCGCGAGTTCGCCTGGCGCTTCGTGAATATCATCGCCCGGGCGCTGATCGAGCTCGGCCGGCGCCCCGACTACCTGCAGATCCAGCGCCATGTGGTGAACATCGACGCGCTGTTCATTGAATATGCCCAGCACTTCTTCGCCCGCCATGACCCGCAGGCGTGGGAGACCATTGTGGATCTCGAAGCTCGGCTCAACGAGAAGAACGTGCCGCGGCACATGATTGGCCGCGAGAAACGCGTGGTCGCCATCGAGCAGTACCTGACTGCCAAGCGCCTTTTCGATCCAGTGATGGATGGCCTGCGCTCGGCGGTGCGCTACGACCGCACCTACTTCGACAAGATCGTCGCTTCGCTGCTGCCGCTGCTGGAAAAGCTCACCAGCGGCAAGACGGCGCAGTTGCTGGCCCCCAACTATGCCGACCTCGACGATCCACGGCCAATCTTCGACTGGCTGCAGGTCATCCGTAAACGCGGCATCGTCTACGTCGGCCTGGATGCACTGTCCGATGCCGAGGTCGCTGCCGCGGTCGGCAACTCGATGTTTGCCGACCTGGTCTCCGTGGCCGGGCATATCTACAAACACGGCATCGACCATGGCCTGCCGAGCTCCTCCAGAGCGGCCGAAAAGGTGCCCATCAACCTGCACGCCGACGAGTTCAACGAGCTGATGGGCGACGAGTTCATTCCGCTGATCAACAAGGGCGGTGGTGCCGGTATCCAGGTTACCGCGTACACCCAGACCTTGAGCGACATCGAGGCACGCATCGGCAGCCGGGCCAAAGCTGGCCAGGTGATCGGTAACTTCAACACCCTGCAGATACTCCGCGTGCGGGAAACCGCGACTGCCGAACTCCTGACCAATCAACTGCCCAGGGTCAATGTGCAGACGCGTACGCTGGTCTCCGGCGCTACCGACACGGCCGATCCCGATGCCCGTACCGACTTCACGTCGTCCTCGCAGGACCGGGTCACCACCACGGCCGTGCCGCTGATCGAACCCGCGCACATCATCGCCCTACCCAAGGGCCAGATGTTCTCGTTCCAAGAAGGCGGGCAGCTGTGGAAGGTTCGGATACCGCTGCCCAAACCCGCCAGCGACGACGCGATGCCAGCAGATCTGCAAGCGCTGGCTGCGCGCATGCGCGAGTCCTACAACGCCAATGCAGGGAGTTGGTGGAGCAGTGCCGGTGGCGCACCGACGGTCGATTTTGATCCAGAGATGCCACCACCCGGGCGTAAATACTCCTCGTGATCACCTGGCAGCCCACGACCACCTGGGAGCCTTCCATGCCTACTGCCCCAACCAACCCGACTCAAACACAACGACGACCGAGTCTGATCCTCGGCACGCTTGAGCTGTGCCTGCGATTGCTCGGCCTGCTGCTTGCTTCCCTGCTGTTCTCCATCCTGCTGGAGTTCGTAGGCATGCTATGGTTTTGGCCCGACCAAGGCTGGCATCACAGCCATGCCATGTGGCTCAGTGAACTTGGCTGGCTCAGCAGCCACTTTAGGAGCTCGCTCCTGGTGCAAGAGCCAGCACAAGCGGCCACGAAAATCCTCGAACGCCTAAACGATTGGGTTGTAGTCCGCTCAGGCTGGGCACAATCCGACATCCAGCTGAAATTGCTCAGTCGCGAGTCGTCGCTGCAAGGACAACTTGCTCAGGCGTATGTCGCTGGCCAGGATTACCTGCTGGCGGCTCTATTCACAGTTTTCACGTTCGTGGTGCGCTTGACTGTGCTCACTCTCGCAACGCCCCTTTTCTTACTCGCGGTAGTCACCGGACTGGTTGACGGGTTGATGCGTCGCGACCTCCGCAAGTTCGGGGCGGACAGGGAAAGCAGCTTCGTCTATCACCGAGCCAAGCGAACATTGCTGCCGTTGATGGTCAGCCCTTGGGTAATCTATCTATCGCTCCCTTGGTCGCTGAGCCCCAATTGGGTATTACTTCCATGTTCTGCGTTGCTGGGTTTTATGGTGGCCCTCACCGTTAGCACGTTCAAAAAATATCTTTGAATGCGAGCAATCGAAATCGCGCAGACACCCATACCACCGTTCTTATCATAACCCCTACGGCCAAAGAGCTCGCGGTACCATTGATAGCCGGGACTGGATATTAAACGACCTCACTACAACATCGAAGATCCTGTACGCAAAGTGGGGATCGTTCTTCAGGACTAAAGCTCTCTCTGCTCAGCTTTGCGCGTGCAGCCTCTGCAAGAGCTTTGGTCGGATAGGTTGGAACCAGTCTTATTTTTCTTAATTGTCATAAATATCGAAGCCGACCGAAATAGTTGCAGTATAACGCCAAACTGCTGAAAGAGCTTGCCCACTCTTTATTGGCATTGCGACAAACAATAACAAATTTGTTTGCATGCTCTGCACCTCTTCAGGCAGATAACTAAGTATTAGCCTGAGGATGGACAAGCGTCCATTCCTCGACTCAAGTCACTGACACGAAGACTCTCTACTGCAGATTATCTTCCTACTGAAATATCACTGCCGTTACAGGGTGGTTAATTATCCACACAATCTATTTAGAAATAGTTCTCACATCTCAGCTCTCATTAATTTGATCTGTAAGCCGACATCCCTCTACAAATTAAAGACTTACCCCCAAGCCTATGAGCTTGACTTTACATGTCATAACTGATGCTGCCATCTGGCTTCTGGCATCGCCGCCGTGGAAGGGAGAAGCCAGCCAATCGGTAGAAATTATCAGTTGCCTATGATAATAATTATATTTTCAAGCTAGTGCTCATTCATCATGTCAACGACTGACGGTGCTACCTCAACGGAATTTCACACCCTATATGTCAATCACCATGGTTGGTTGCAAGGGTGGCTGAGACGCAAGCTGGGCTGCTGCGCCAGCGCCGCAGACCTTACGCAGGACACGTTCGTACGCCTGCTGGCCAAGCATGAACCGATACAGATTCGCGATTCGCGCGCCGTTTTGGTGACCGTTGCGCGCAGCGTCTTAAGCAACCACTTCCGCCGGCAGAAGCTGGAGCGCGCCTACCTTGAAGTGCTTGCCAGCGTCCCTGAGCAATTGATGCCTTCGCTGGAAGAGCAGGCGATCCTGTTGCAGACCTTGCAGGAACTCGACCGTCTGATGGACGGGCTGGAAGTCCCGGTGCGTCAGGCCTTCCTCTGGTCCCAGCTTGACGGCATGGCGCATGCCGAGATTGCCGAGCGGCTCGGCGTATCGGTAACCACCGTCAAGCGCTACATCATCAAGGCCGGTGTGCAATGTTGCTTCGCCGAATGAGCAGGTGCCAGCCATGACCGCCAGAATCGCCCCGGCCATCGCTGAGCAGGCCGTGGAGTGGATGATCGAACTGCAGGCACCGTCGGTCTCGGCCGGTACGGTCGAGCAGTGGCAGCGTTGGTTGCATCAGCACCCTGAACACGCCCGTGCCTGGCAGCGCGTCGAGTCGTTTGCCGAGCGGCTGTCGGGTCTGGCCAATCATGCCCCCATCGCGCATGCCGCGCTGACCGCCACGCCCACGAGCAACCTGGACCGGCGCAGCGCACTCAAGGTACTGGTGCTCGCGGTGGCCAGCGGAACGCTGGCGTGGAATGGTCGTAATACTGCGCTGTGGCAGAACCTGAACGCTGACTATCACAGCGGTGTAGGCGAGCAGCGCAATGTCGTGTTGGCCGATGGCAGCCAGTTGCTGCTCAACACCGATAGCGCGGTCGACGTCAGATTTGACCAGGCCGGGCGCGATTTGCGGCTGCTGCGTGGTGAAATTCAAGTGAACGTGGTCGCGGCTCCTGCGCTGCGACCGTTCCGGGCGCAGACCGGGCAGGGCTGGGTTGAAGCTGCACAGGGGCGTTTTCTGCTGCGTCAGGAGTCGGGCTACAGCCGACTCGCGGTACGCGATGGCGTCGTCAGGTTGTACCCCGAACGCCTGGCCGGCATCAGCGTGCAGGCCGGGCAACAGCTAATGTTCACGCGCGACCAGGTCGGTCCGTTGCGCACGCTGAGCGAGGCTGACAGGGCCTGGACCGACGGCATGCTGATGGCCAGTGACATGCCGTTGGAGCAGTTCCTCCAGGAGCTTGGGCGTTATCGTCGTGGCCATCTGGGCTGCGCCCGCAGTCTTGCCGGCGTGCGCGTCGCGGGCACTTACCCGCTGGCCGACACGGACCGGATTCTGCAGACACTTGGGGTTTCGCTGGGTGCCGAGGTTCGCCGTTTCACCCCTTACTGGGTGACGCTGGAGCCGAAAAACATCCAGGTTTGAAAATAAATCGCGAAAAGGGTGGTCTGTTTGCCGCACTCGCGAGACTCCACCAGAAAGACCTCGATCATTCTTGTGGAGCACGGCATGAATCACCCCCTTCGCCTTCGGGCGCTGACCTTCGCCATGGCCAGCAGCCTGGTCCCCTCGCTTGCTGGTGTCGGCTTGCTGTCGGGTGCCGGTATCGTCAGTGCGGCGTCTACCAACCGCAGCTACGACATACCCGCTGGCACCTTGCGCGATGTGCTCAATCGCTTTGGTCACGAAAGCAAACTGCTGCTGTCGTACCCTGCCGATCAGGTGGCGGGCCTGCACAGCCAAGGCCTTCGCGGTGACTACAGTGTCGAGGCCGGTCTGGCCGTGCTGCTTTCGGGTACTGGCTTGACGGCGATAGCGCTGCCCAATGGCAGCTACACCCTGCAGCACCAAGCAGGCGTGGAGGGCGGTATGACGCTTCCGGTCTCGACCATCAGCGGCCGCGCCGAGCAGAGTATTACCGGCCCCATCGACGGTATCGTCGCCAACCGCTCCTCGGTCGGCACCAAGACCAATGCCGCCATCAGTGAAGTGCCGCAGTCGATCTCGGTGATCACCCGCGACGAGATGAACAAGCGCGGCGTGCAGGACTTCAACAGCGCCGTCGCCTACACCCCGGGCATTCGCGCGATCGATTACGTGGGCGGACAGGGCGCGCCGGATATCTACATGCGCGGTTTCCGTTCGTTCAACCTGTTCGGGGTGTACAGGGACGGCCTGCGCAGCGGCTTCAACCAGTACGACACCGACTTCGAAACCTACGGCCTGGAACGCATCGATGTGATCAAGGGCCCGGCGTCGGTGCTGTACGGCCAAATGGCGCCTGGCGGCATGGTCAACCTGACCAGCAAGCGGCCCACCGACGAAGCCATTCACGAAATCCAGGTTCAGGGCGGCAGCTTCGATCGCCAGCAGACGGCGCTGGATCTCGGTGGTCGACTGGATGACGAGGGCAAATTCAGCTATCGCCTGGTGGCGCTCAAGCGTGACAGCGGTACCCAGGTCGATCATTCGCCGGACGACCGTACCTATATCGCTCCGTCGCTGACCTGGAAGCCTGACGAGGACACCAGCGTCACGCTCCTGGCCAGCTACCTGAAGACCCGCAAGGGTGGCGCCGAACAGAGCTTCCCGGTGAACGGTACGCTGACCAACACGCCCTTCGGCCACATCCCGTCGAGTACTTACCTGGGCGATCCGCACGTGAGCAAGAACGAGGTGGGGAACACCTCGCTCGGCTACCTCTTCGAGCGCCAGCTGAACGACGACTGGAAATTCACCCAGAACGCCCGCTACATGAAGGTCGACGTCGACTACATCAGCAACGGTGCTCGCAACAGCGGCCAACTGGGTGCCGACGGCCGGACTTACACCTTCGGCTACCAGAAACGCCCGAAGAAAACCGATACGTTCCTGCTCGACAATAACCTGGGCGGCCACTTCGACACCGGCGCCATTGGCCACGATGTGCTGGTGGGCTTCGACTACGGCCATTATTCGGGCCGTGAATCGCGCCGGGGCGTTGCCGCCAACCAGACCGTCGATATCTTCGACCCGGTCTACAATGCCAGCCCGACCTGGAACAGCACGTTGCAGACTGACGGCAAGAGCGTCGTGTCGCAAAAAGGCCTGTACGCCCAGGACATGCTCAGCCTGAACCAGTGGCGCCTGACCTTGGGCGGGCGCAAGGACTGGGTCGAGGGGCGCGAGTACAGCTACCTGAACGACACCCGCAGCGTACAGAAGGACCACAAGTTCACCGGTCGCGTGGGCCTGGCCTATCTGTTCGACAACGGCATCACCCCCTACGCCAGCTACAGCACCTCCTTCCAGCCGACCTCGGGTACGGCTCAGGATGGCAGCTACTTCAAGCCCACCGAGGGGGAGCAGTACGAAGTCGGTATCAAGTACGAGCCGCCTGGCTACAACAGCTTCATCACCCTCTCGGCTTATGACTTGACCCAGAAGAATGTCACCACCACCGACCCGACCAACCCCAGCTTTCAGGTGCAGACCGGCGAGCAGCGCTCGCGTGGCATCGAACTCGAAGGCAAGGCCGAGCTGAGCCGCGGCCTGGACCTGATCGCTTCGTACGCCTACGTCGACGCCGAGGTGACCAAGGCCAATCCCGTGGGCACTGGCGCCGCCGCCTACAGCCTTGAGGGCAACGTGCCGATCTCGGTGCCCCGCAACACCGCCTCGCTGTGGCTTGACTACACCGTGCAGGCCGGCCCGCTGGAGGGGCTGGGCATGGGTGTCGGGCAGCGTTATGTCGGGTCCTCGTACAACGCCAAGAACACTGTCAAAGTCCCTCATTACACCCTCACCGACGCCAGCGTGCGCTATGACCTGGCGCACCTGAGAGAGGACCTTCAAGGGGTTTCGGTGGACCTGAGCGCAAGCAACCTGTTCGACAAGCGCTATTTCACCCCGGGGTTCTATGAGCAAACCGTATTCTACGGGAACCGCCGTACAGTGATTGGCAGCCTGACTTTCCGGTGGTGACCTGAAATGCAACAGGGTTAAAAGTTGCCCCGAGATGGAAACGGATATGGAGAGCTAGCTTGCCAGTACCGGGCGCAGCCAACGTTGACTGCGCCATGTAAGATACACCGTGCGTTAAACACCAATATGGATGCACGGGAAGGCCGCCGAGGCTAATACTCGACACAAGCCGTGTTGCAGATGCGGGACGAGCTTCTCATCAGGAAGAAAGCTGTAACCCGTCCAGTCGAGCCTACACATTTCAAGGCTAACACTTGGCATGAAACGGCTCAGCCAGTTTGACCAACTGCGCATTTTCCGCCTCAAGCACGAGCGCGGCATGGGCAAGAAAGAGCAGCCGCTCTGCATGCCTGCTCGCACTGCCTTCAAACAGCCGTGGATTGATTTGAGCCAGGCTCAACAACGCCTTGAGCAGTCGTATATTCACCTCCTGCAGCGCCGCCCCGTCTCGAGCGATCGGCCCGAAGAAATCATCGAACAAATCCTCGACCACAATACCGTGCAGATAAACTTGGGCACAGTCTCCATGAGACGGAGCCAGCGCCTGAGGCCGCCCCCAGTGCGACAAGCACCTGACACCTCGACCGATGACATCGATCGCAGTGCCGGGGTCATTGACTGCAGGCGACAACGCTCTGGAAGCGATCTCGGACAGCACTGACAGGCCGAAGCGCGGGTCATGCTCGAACGTCCGACGGGTGCCCACCGTAATGGCTGCATGTACGTCAAGCTCGAAGGCCGCCACCCCTCGTACGTCCTGGCCGGGTTGCGCCACGACGGTCGCAAGCGGTGCTCCTGGGTAGACGAATGTGCCAGGCAACACATCCATATAGATCATAACGTTGTGCCGCTGGGTGATGGCTGCCAAAGCCTCCACATCAATGTGCTGAACGTAACCGGTTCGATGACTGACCAAACGCTGGGCAGCAGGAGGGAAAACCATGCCTGGCGGGTATGCAGAGCCCCCCAGGTAAGGCCATTTGGCCCGATGCTAGATAGCCTCTATCGCAGCCCTCTCGACGCGGTCGATAGTCTCACCTACACGCCCGAGCCTGGAGAGGTGATCGATCCAGCGCAGCAAGGTATAAACGATCAGGATGACAACTGCGATGGTTACCGCGAACAGCAAGACACGCCCTTGATCACCATAGACGCCCGTACTTAAAGCAATCAGCCCGACCAGGCTGAACAGGAACGAGCCGATAAACGTGGCAAGCGCATTGTGCGTGGTCGTATCCTCCATCACCAGCGTCGTGGCACGAGGCGTTACCCCCGTGCTGGCCGCACCATATGCCGCCACCATGGTACTCAAGGAAAAGATGGTGACCGCCAACATGCTGGAGGCAATGATGCCGAGGATCTTGTCAACAGCGTCCGCGCCTATCCGAGCGGGCAAGGACGCAGGAATGAAGTCTTTTAACACCACCGCAATCAAGGCTGTCGCCACGCCGAGCAGCGAAAACAAAGTCGCCCGGAACCATAGTCGCTTAGTGACTCGAACAGCGATCCAACGCCAGCGCGCCATCATCCGTAGGCCCGCCTGGCAGCCCACGCCGTCAGCGCGCTCAGTTTCCCGCCCCCACCGTCATTGAATCTGCCCATCAACCTCGCCCATAACCGTGGCTACCACGCTGCTGCACCGGCGTATCGGCCTGCTCTGGTAAAGCCGTGACCTTGATGGAGCGCACCGGCAACGCGAACCTGGCGCCAATTCGGGAAAAACACTCAAGCAGCCGGAAATTGATAGCCTGCTGAATATCCATATACAGGTTGTAGCCAGGATCCTGAACGATGTAAACGCATTCGAACTCCAACGCCTCCTTTCCAAAGCCACGCAGGTGGGCACGATCGAAGCGTACCTGGTCCTGAGACTTGATGATCTCTTCCACGATGACGGGCGCTTTTTTCACAGCCTCAGTGGGGGTGTCGTAGGACAGGCCGAATTCGAAGACGATGCGCCGCTCCTGAAGACGCTTGTAGTTCTGTATGGTGCTGCTGATCATGCTCGCATTGGCCATGACGATCTGCTCACCCCCCAGGCTGCGAATACGGGTCGTTTTCAGCCCCACGTGCTCAACTGTCCCCGCCAATGGCCCAATCACGATGAAGTCTCCCACCTCGAACGGCTTATCGACGGCGATTGACAGCGAAGCGAAAAGATCGCCGAGAATATTCTGTACTGCCAGTGCTACAGCGATGCCGCCCACCCCCAAGCTGGCAACGAAGGCGGTAATGTTCACGCCCAGGTTGGACAACATCGCCAGCACGACTACCGACCACAACAGTACGCGTGCCCCCCAAGCCGACAAGGTCGCTAGTGCACTGCCTTGATAGAGCCCCTGCCCGCCATGGCGCGAGAAATAATGGACCAGCCCCAGGGCAATGGCGCGATTGAGCCACAAGCCAATCTGCAGTGCGGCGACCACAAACCACAAACTGCTGACCCTGGTCAGCCATCGTTCTGGCAAATCGAGCATCCCCAGCCCCACCAGCAACGAAGCCAGCAGCAACAGGAGGTTGCTGGTACCTGCCAGAACCTTTACCAATACCTGACCGACGCTCCCAACAGCGCTGACCCGGCGTTGCATGAAGCCGATTGCAGCCCGTGACACCGTGAATGTGATTGCAGCAACACCTAGCGCCAGCAACAGGTTGAGCACCGATATGCCGAAAACCGTATTGCCTGTGATCAAATCAATGATGCGCTCGTACATGAGTGAAAGCCTCCTGATTTCGTCGAATGAGCGGGATCTGTTCTGTCTCTGACGGCAAGCTGGCCTCAGAGGTCGATCGGATCTTCCCGCTAGCGCGCTGGCCTGTCTCTTTCTCCCGCGCCGCGCTAGCCAAGGGATTACCATTGAGCTCTGGGCCTTTACGGTTTTTTTACTCGACATCGCCGTTACGCCGTCGATACTGCCCGGCATCACACCTATGAGTTTTTTTCGATGCCACTCCCTGCACTGCGTTTCATCGGCTTCATCATCGGCGTGTTCCTGATCACCTTGTCCATCAGCATGGTCATACCTATGACGACTTTGCTGGTGTATGGGCGCAACGACGATCTTGGAGCGTTCGCCTGGTCGAGCCTGATTGCCCTGTGCGCGGGGCTCTCGTTGATCGCCAGGGGGCTTCCTGATGCGCCGCAGATACGGTCCAGGGACATGTATCTGCTCACAACCGCGAGCTGGGTCGTGGTATGTGCCTTCGCAGCCTTGCCCATGGTGTTCATTCGGCACATCAGCTATACGGATGCGTTCTTCGAGACCATGTCGGGCATCACGACAACCGGCTCCACGGTATTGACCGGCCTTGACAGTGCGTCACCCGGGTTGCTGATCTGGCGCTCTCTGCTCCATTGGCTTGGGGGAATCGGCTTCATCGGTATGGCTGTGGCTGTGCTGCCACTGTTGCGTGTAGGTGGCATGCGTCTTTTCCAGACCGAGTCCTCTGACTGGTCGGACAAGGTCACGCCACGCTCGCATGTTGCGGCGAAGATGATCCTTGTGATTTACCTGGGACTTACCGCCTTCGCCACCCTGGCCCTATGGCTCGCCGGTATGACCCCATTCGAAGCCATCAATCATTCGATGTCATTGATTTCGACGGGCGGCTTCTCGACCTCGGATGCGTCACTCGGGCATTGGACGCAGCCTGCGGTGCATTGGGTAGCCGTCGTGATCATGATTCTCGGCAGTCTGCCCTTCACACTGTATGTGGCGACATTGCGGGGCCATCGTCGCGCCCTGATCAAGGACCATCAGGTACAGGGATTTCTGGGTTTTC
The DNA here is from genome assembly GCF_001320345.1 of Pseudomonas sp. NBRC 111127. Classification (NCBI taxonomy): domain Bacteria; kingdom Pseudomonadati; phylum Pseudomonadota; class Gammaproteobacteria; order Pseudomonadales; family Pseudomonadaceae; genus Pseudomonas; species Pseudomonas sp. NBRC 111127. The sequence goes on from NZ_BCBD01000013.1 coordinate 53,405, forward strand.
T
>NZ_BCBD01000014.1:0-53298 GCF_001320345.1 Pseudomonas sp. NBRC 111127
GTGGGCGGCGCTCGATCTCACAGGCGCCCCACTACCCAAGCCCTACACTCACCGGCCTCACAACCTCAAAACACCTAGAAGGAGCCATGCACCCGCACAACCACCCCCAAGAACTCGCAGCCTTCCTCGCACAACAAGGCCGGGTAATTACTGTTCAATGCCTTGAGATACCGCTGCCCACCCTCCTCGGCCAATTCACGAAAAATCGCCGGTTTACCTGGCTGACGCGCAATCACCAGACGCCCAGGTACAGCTTGCGCCCCAGGGTCCACCAGCATTCGCATGCCCTGCGGCACACTGCGGCCACTGATAGCACTCATCGCATCATTTTCCACCGTCAGCCAGAACGCCTTCCCCTGAGCCAGGTAATCGGTCTGCTCGAACTCAGCAGGCTCCGCGATCTGGGCACCACCTAGCTGATCCCAGCTCAACACCGGATAGCGGAAACATACGATGTATTGCATCAGGTCCAGGTCATCATCATCGTCATCCACCTCGTAGGTACCGCGCTCCTCGCCGACCTGGCCCTGAACGCGCAACTGCAAGCTGACGTGGTAATGAGGCATGCCAATCTCGACGAACGTGCGGTTCATCGACTCGATCTTCGGCTGACGCCTTTTGTTCACCCAATGCCCTACGCTGCCTTGAGACACGCCAACGCGCTCGGCAAGCTGCTCTTGGGTAAGCCCTAGCTCCTCCATCCGGTCACGGACGAGGGCAATCCATTTATCCATATTCATCGCTGGCACGATACGGACTGCCTTCTGGCGCTCAATAAACATTCAGTATTATTTCTTGGTGGCAATTCAAATACTCTGGGTATTAGTATCAGCCTGATCCCTTTCCTTACTGGCATTAGCAGGTATCAGGATGAAACTACCGAAAAACGACGAAACAGATCTCGACAGCGAAGCCGCCCGCCGCGCCCTCGACTACTACCTCAACCCCAACCCGCCACGCCCGACGCTGGACAACAAGATCTGGACCCTGCACGAAGGCGTGACCAGCGAGCAGGCCCAGGAACACGCCATCGCCCTGCTGCGCTGCGCTGCCGCCACCGCACAGGAAACCGCCACGCACCAGCACGGCAGCCAGCGCGAGCTGACCTTCGCGCTGATGCACATGATGGACATGGCACGTGCGCTGCTGGAGCACAAGCAACGTGAAGACCGGGGTTTGTAGATGTACGGACGGGAGAGCACGTGATGGCCGCGTAACGGCAAAGGCCCCGATTGCCGGGACAAGGAAGCGCACCGGTAAAACTTTTTTACCGGAATGATGAAAATTCATTTGACTGGCAAATGATAACGATTATTATTGCACTCAGCTGATCGCGAGATCTGCTGGATAACCTGAAAGCTTAGGTCGCTTTCAGATTATCTCCTCATCAGGCTAATCACGGTTTTTGACCCGGCTTTTTGCCGGGTCTTTTTTTTGGCTCTTCAGGCTAATGAAGATCGTGATGGCGCGCATGGTAGCAAATGTGTTTCAGGGCGTGAACGCTCATTACAAAACTTTGCGCAATCAGCACTTGAGAATCAATCTCGTTTCGCCTACGCTGACCACGCATCACGGAAGATGCCCCCACCCCTTCCCCTTTGTAGCGCAAGGAGCCGGTCATGACCCGTCTGCTGCTGCCCGTCGAACACCCCACCGCGGTCAATGAGCCTGATGCCGACAATGCCCTGCTGCACGCGCTGAAGCGGCTGCCACGCCGGGTGCAGCAAGTGATGCTGCTGAGCCGCCTCGACCAGCTGGACTTCGCCAGCATTGCCACCCGCCTTGACCTGCCACTGGCCACTGTCGAACGCAACATGGACCAGGCCCTGATGGCCGGGCGCCCGCGCCGGGATGTGCTGGCAAGCGTGGCCAGCCAATGGTACGTGCGCTTGCAGAGCCCCCAGGTGACCGCATGCGAGCGCATCGACTTCCGCCGCTGGCTGGACGCAGATGCCGCGAACCTGCAGGCGTTTCACCAAACGGAATTACGCTGGCGCAGCCTGCTGGCGCCGGCGCGCCAGCTTGGCCAGGATGGTTGGTACCGGCAAGGCCGGGCGGCGCTGTCGCTGGGCGGCTGCTCGGTGGCGGTCGGGGCTGGGCTGGCGGCGTTACTGGTGTGGGCATGGTGCAGCTGATGCCCGCTGCCGGTTCACTTCAGGCCCGCCGCCGCAGCCCCTCTGAAGCCTGCCCCCTCAGCCCATTACGCTGCCAATGAAATTCGCCAGCTCCGCCGTACGCGGCGCGGCGAATACATCACGTGGGTGACCGGTTTCGTGAACCTTGCCGTGGTGCATGAACACCAGCTTGTCACCCACTTCACGGGCAAAGCGCATTTCATGGGTCACCATGATCAAGGTCATGCCTTCCTTGGCCAATTGCCGCACAACGCCGAGCACTTCGTTGACCAGTTCCGGGTCGAGCGCCGAGGTGATCTCGTCGCACAGCAAAACCTTGGGCGACATCGCCAGGGCGCGGGCGATAGCCACCCGTTGCTGCTGCCCGCCAGAAAGGCGGTCCGGGTAGGCGTCGAACTTGTCGCCCAGGCCAACCCTGACCAGCATTTGCTCAGCCAGTTGGCGGGCCTGGGCCTTGCTCGTCTTCTTCACCACCTGCGGCGCGAGCATGACGTTCTCGCCCACCGTCAGGTGCGGGAACAGGTTGAACTGCTGGAACACCATGCCGACTTTCTGCCGCAGCGTGCGCAGGTCGGCGCGCGCGGCATCCAGGTACTCGCCATCCACTTCGATCACGCCGTCACTGATCGACTCCAGGCCGTTGAGCGTACGCAGAAAGGTACTTTTGCCGGAACCGCTACGGCCGATGATGGCGACCACTTCACCCTCTTCGATGCTCAGGTCTACGCCCTTGAGCACGTGGTTGTCGCCATAGTACTTGTGCAACGCAGACACTCTAAGCAGGGGCATGCAGCCTCCTTTCCAGGTAACGGGCGCTCAGCGAGAGCGGGTAGCAGAGCATGAAATAACCCACGGCCACCAAGCCGTAGATCAGGAAGGGCTCGAAGGTGGCGTTGGCGAGCATGCCGCCGGTCTTGGTCAGCTCGGTAAAGCCGATGATCGAAGTGACCGCCGTGCCTTTGACCACCTGCACCGAGAAGCCAACGGTAGGTGCCACGGCAATCCGCAGCGCCTGGGGCAGGATCACGTAACGCATCTGCTCCAGCCGGGTCATGGCCAGGCTGCCCGAGGCTTCCCACTGGCCACGTGGAATGGCCTCGACGCAGCCGCGCCAGGTTTCGGCGAGAAAGGCACTGGTGAACAACGTCAAGGCGATGGCCGCCGCCATCCAGGCCGAAATATCGACGCCGAACAGGGCAATGCCGAAAAACACCATGAACAACTGCATCAGCAGTGGCGTGCCCTGAAACAGCTCGATATAGCCCTTGGCGGCCCCGCGCAGCACGAAGTTGTCAGAGAGGCGCGCCAGCAGCACCAGCAGGCCGGCGACGCCCCCGCAGATGAACGCCACCAGCGACAGCAGCAGGGTCCACTGCATGCCGACCAGCAAGTTGCGGACGATGTCCCATAAGGTGAACTCCATTCATCGTTTCCCCATCAGAAAGCGCTGCCCGAACCACAGCAGCAGCTGGCGTACCGCAATGGCCATGATCAGGTACAGGCCCGTGGTCAGCAGGTAAGTCTCGAACGCCCGGAAATTGCGCGACTGAATGAAGTTGGCTGCGAACGACAACTCTTCGGTGGCGATCTGCGAACAAACCGCCGAGCCCAGCATGACGATCACGATCTGGCTCGACAGGGCCGGCCAGACTTTGGCCAGCGCCGGTTGCAGGACCACATGGCGAAACGCCTCGGCGCGGCTCATGGCCAGTGCCGCCGCCGCCTCCAGTTGCCCTTTGGGAATGGCCTGGATACCGGCGCGGATGATTTCGGTGGAATAGGCCCCCAGGTTGATCACCATGGCCAGCACCGCGGCTTGCCATTCCGTCAGGCGCACACCCAACGCGGGCAAGCCAAAGAAGATGAAGAACAGCTGCACGATGAAGGGCGTGTTACGGATCAGTTCCACGTACACGCCGAATAGCACATCGAACGGTTTGAGCCGCCAGGCACGCGCCACAGCGCCAAGTACGCCCAGAGCTACCCCGAACAGGGTGCCCACTGCGGTCAGCTGGAGCGTGAACAACGCCCCCTTGAGCAGCAGGTCGCCTTGGGCCAACACGGGCGCGAAATCGAATTGATAGGCCATCAGTCAGCGAATCCAGGGGCAGTTCAGAGGTCGGCCGGCAATGGTTGCTTCAACCATTTTTCAGCATTGCGGTTGAGGCTGCCGTCTGCCTTGGCGGCATCGAGGGTGGCATTGACCTTGGCCAGCAAGGCAGGCTCCTGCTTGGCCAGCCCGACGTACACGGGCGAGTCCTTGAGCTTGACCTTCATCACCGGCACCTTGGCCGGGTTCTTCTCGGCGATGACAGCCATCACCACGCTGCCGCTGGCAATCAGTTCAACCTGGCCAGACAGGTACGCTGCGATGGTGGAGTTATTGTCCTCGAACCGCTTGATGACCGCGCCTTTGGGGGCAACCGCTGTCAGTTCCATGTCCTCGATCGAGCCGCGGGTCACGCTGATGGTCTTGCCGGCAATGTCATTGATGTCGCTGATCGACGTCTGCTCCGGCCCGAACACGGCCAAGTAGAACGGCGCATAAGGGCGGGAGAAATCGATCACGGCTTCGCGCTCGGCATTCTTGCCCAGGCTGGAGATCACCAGGTCGACCTTGCCCGTGGTGAGGAACGGGATGCGGTTGGTGCTGTTGACGGGCGTGAGGGCCAGCTTGACGCCCAGCTTGTCCGCCAACAACTGCGCAGTGTCGATGTCCAGGCCGCGGGGCTTGAGGTCGGGGCCGACCGAGCCGAACGGTGGAAAGTCCTGGGGCACGGCCACTTTGAGCACGCCACGGGCGGTGATGTCGGCCAGGGCGTCGGCCTGGGCCTGGGCAGCGCCCAGTGCGCCACCACACAGCAGCGTCGCCAGCAACAGGGAGCGGATGTTTTTCATGGGAAAGCCTCGGGGTATGCAGAAGGTCGTTAGCGCTGAAACTGCACAGCCCGTGCCAGCATTGGCGCCTGGCCCCGGAAAAGCCCTGGGCATGCGGCTGTTCGCGGTCTTACTGGTCTGAACAGTCAGCCCGCCAGCCGCGGCCGTGCCCCGCTTTCGTGCAACCTGCCCTGCCCTTGCGCCAGCACGGAGCGAGGCTTGCCAGACACCCGGTAAAGCCTTTACAAAGCGCAGACCGCTTCCCAACTGGTCTGAACAGATGCTCGACACGCTCCCCCGCGCCGTTCCGGAAATAGCCTTGCAGGCCATTCGCAAGCTGATCGAGGCAGGCGACTATCAACCCGGCGATGCCCTGCCATCGCAACGCGACCTGGCCGAGCAGTTGGGTATCAGCCGTGCGTCGCTGCGCGAAGCGCTGTCGTCGTTGAGTGCGCTGGGGTTGGTGAGCGTGCAACCGGGCAAGGGCGTTTTCGTCCAGGCGCCCTCGGCTCCCCCGGCGGCCACGTTCTCCTGGCCATACGCCGAACAGGTATCGGCGGTGGACACCTTCCAGTTGCGCTATGCCTTGGAGGGGTTCGCGGCAGGCCTGGCGGCCCTGTACCTGACCGGTGCGGATATCGATGCGCTGGAGGCGAATGTCGAGGCGATGCGCCAGGAGCTGCGTGCCGGCCGTTTCGACGCCGCCGCCCGCCTCGACTACGCCTTCCACCGGCGCCTGCTGGAGGCCAGCGGCAACCTGGCGATGCTGCAGGTGATCACCGCCAGCCAGGACATTTTCCTGGAAAGCCAGAAACTGCCCTTCATCCGCCCCGAGCGGGCCATGGAAACCTGGCAAGAACACCGCAAGATCCTGCGCCAACTGGCCCGTGGCAACCAGGCCGGTGCACAGCGTGCCATGCAGGAGCATATCCGCAATGCGGCTGCCCGTACCGGTGTGGTATTTGCGGCCTGAAACCCGGCCACCGCCCTATTCCGGGCGGCTGCCCAACTCGCCATTGTGCAGGGCGATCTTGATCGCCTGAGCCGTGGTTGCCACACCCAGGCGCCGCCGCGCCGCACGCAGGTGGTTCTCGACGGTGCGTTCCGACAAGCCAAGGGTTGCAGCTATATCGGCTTGCCGGCTTCCGGCAGCGGTCCAGCGCAGTACTTCCCGCTCCCGCGCCGATAGTTGCGTGGCACTCGCCGCCAGGGGCGGTTGGAGCAAACGGCGGGCGGTATGAAAGGCGGCGGTAGCGACCATGGCCAGCATCAGGCGCGCCTCAGGGCTGCTATCGATGCGCGCCCCGCCCAGGCTCATCGCACCTTCCAGCCCCTGCGGCCCGAATACCGGCAACTGTAAACCGTGGACACCCGCGCCTGCCGGCCGCCGCACCACCCGGTAACGCTCGCCCTTTTCGTCACAGGTCTTGGTCCAGAAAAACGGCGCCCGCGCTTCAAGGATATGCCGGGTGACCGGGCAACGCGTGAGGTAGGTCCTGGCGTCGATAGCTTGCCCATCTCCCCACCAGTCGCCCTCCACCCAGTACACCCGGTCGACCAGCGCATCTGCGACTGCGCGCACCGAGAAGAGCACGAAGCGGTCGTAGCCCAAGCGCATGGCAAAGGGGCGCAGCGCATCCTGGACACCCGCCAGCGTCGTGGCACGTTCCACCGCCAGGGCCACCTGTATCGCCACTTCGGCTACGCCGCAGGTCATCGCCCGGAGGTTTCTTTCAACAGGGCGGCCGCGGCCAGCTTGCCAAGGTTGTTGCCCGCAAGCGGGCTGTCGCCGGTGAGCAACTTGCGGTCCCGGTACACCTTGCCAGTAATGTCCTGGTTGATGATCTCTACCCCCAAGGCCTGCAGCCTCTCACCAAACTTCCAGGTCAGGTGCCCCGGCATGTAGCCGATATCCGGGGTTTGCGCATCCAGCGCGTCAGGGAACGCACAGATCTTGTAGCCGCTGAACCTGTAGTTTTCCGCCGTTTTACCCATGCCCGCGGCCAACAGTGCCGCGGGGCCATGGCACAGCGAAATGATGAATTTATCGTGGTCGGCCGCCCACTCCAGCACCTGTTTGACCTCGCTGCTTTCCGGCAAGCCGATCAGCGCACCGTGCCCCCCGGGAATGAACACGCCGATGTAGTCGGAGTCATCACCCAAGGCCTTGACGACCTCTGCCAGCTTCAGCGGCTGCCTGAATGACGCCTGGTACTTGCGGTAAAACGCTTGTACCTCTTGGTCTTCCGAGGGCATGGCCCAGAATTCGAACTTGACCGGGTTGCCCGACACCGTGGCGATATCGAAAGCGAAGCCCGCCTTGTCCATGTGGTACATGGGCAACAAGGTTTCTACCGGGTGGTTGCCTGTCGAGAAGAGGGTGCCATTGGCAGTTTGCAGGTAGCGCTCATCGGCACCGATGACCAGAACCTTCCAGCGGCCACCTTTGTACGCACCAGGGTACTCGGCATCGCTCAGGTCAGAGGTGGGCGAAGTGTATTGGCTCAACGAATACGGTGAGGGGAAAAACGCGCCCACCTCAGCAGGGTCTGGGGTTGGGCGTTTGTCTTCGGCTGCAGTGGTCATCGCGTACTCCTCGATAAAGGTTGACGTCGATGACCATCCTAGGCCCCACCCCACGTTCCAGCAATGCGGGTTTTCCCTTAACGGCGCGCTACCTCAGGCCGGGTCAGAGCTGAAACCGGCGTACCTGCCCCTGTAGTGAATTGCCCAAACCGGCCAACTCCAGGCTGGCCGTGCTGGTCTGTTCGCTGGCGGTTTGCGCCTGTTCGGTAATGTCGCGTACGTTCAGCACATTACGATTGATTTCTTCGGCGACGGCACCCTGCTGTTCGGCAGCCGCCGCGATTTGCTGGGTCATGCCCTGAATGCCGCCGATGCTGTGGGTGATGTTGTCCAGCGCAATGCCTGCATCGCGGGCCAATTGCACGCTCTCGCCGGTCAGGCCGCGGCTGGTTTCCATGCGCTGCACGGCTTGCAGCGTGCCCGCGCGCAGGGCTGCGATCAGTTGTTCGATGTCTTCGGTTGAGCGCTGGGTGCGCTGCGCCAGGGCACGCACTTCGTCCGCTACCACGGCAAAGCCACGGCCGGCCTCGCCTGCACGCGCGGCCTCGATCGCTGCGTTCAATGCCAGCAGGTTGGTTTGTTCGGCCACCGCCTTGATCACGTCGAGCATACTGCCAATGCGCCCGCTTTCTTCAGCCAGCGTGCTCACCGCTGCGCTGGTCAGCTCCACCTCGGCAGACAGGTTTTCGATGCGCGCAATTGCGCTTTTGACGATGTCGCCGCCACTGACAGCATCCTGCGCCGCCTGGTTGACCGAGCGCGCGGTTTCGACCGCGTTGCGGGCCACATCCTGCACCGAGGTGGTCATTTCGTGCATGGCCGCAGCCACCTGCTCGGTTTCCTGCATCTGCTCGGTAGCGCCTGCCTGCGTCTGCCGGGTAATCGCCGACAGCTCTTCGGTGGCGCTGGCGATCTGCGTCGCCCCATCACCGATATGCCCAACCAGTTGTCGCAAGCTGCCGGTCATGTGCTGCAAGCCATCTTGCAACTCGCCGATTTCGTCTTTGCGCGAGCCCGTGGCGAAGACGCTCAGGTCGCCCTCGGCAATGCGCCGCACCCGGGCCAACGCTTCACGCAGGGGTGGCACGATCTGGCGCGTGATCAACACGGCCGCCAGCCCGCCCAGCAGCAGCGCCAGCACCAGGCAACTGATCAGCGTCCACGCCGCATCACGGGTATCGTCCTGGCGCATCTGCATCTGCTGGTCGTACAGGTCCTGGCTGGTCTGCAGCAGTGCATCACCGTGCTTCTGAACCTCCTGCAGCAGTGTGTCGATGCGGGCCAACGCCGCCCGGTGAGTGTCCAGCGAGGCCCGGTAGGCGGTAACGGATTGCGTCAGCTCATCGAGCAGGCTTGCACGCGAGCCCTGCAGAGCATCGCCCAGGGTTTGCAACTGGGTCAGTGTCGCGTCAACGGCCTTGGCCGCAGCAGCGTATTGCTTGCCATTGCCACCGTAGGTATAGCCACGGGTTTCAAAGCGCGCATACAGAAACTGCATCTGCAGGTCGTTGGCCGCCTTGTACAGTGCCTGGTCACGCACGCCGTTCTGTTCACCCGTCAGGCTGTCGAGCTCATCCAGGCGCTTGAGCGCGCTGTCGCCGCTGCTGCGGCGTACCGCCCGCGACTGCTCGATCTGCTCATAGGCCCCGCCCAACCCCTCGATACCCCGCTGGTAGGCGCCCAGGTGTTCGGCCATTGCGGCAATGCGCCGCGCATTCTCGTCGTTGGCGAAGAACCCTTGCAGCTCGCCCAGGTGCTGCCCAACTTCGGCGATCTTGTCCCGCAGCACCTTGGCAGCCTGGGCGTCGCCCTCACTCTGCAGATAAGCCGAACGGTCCAGGCGCATCTTGGATATGTCGTCCATCAGCCGGTTGACCGTACTCATGCGGTCCATCCGGTAGGACAAACTGCTGATGGCGTTCCAACCTGCGCCAATGCTCAAAATCACCAACAGCAATAGCAGCCCGAAGCCAAACATCAGCTTCTTGGCGACTGTGAGGTTGGTAAGCCAGTTATTCATATCATTGCATCCTTGAACGATTTGGCTGCCAGGTCGCCCTGTAATGGGTGCGCAAGGGCAGCTGGGCGCGCCGTCTGGGCGGCACAGCGGACCGGGCCGGGCTCAGGCGTGATTTCGCGTAGCGCGAGAGCGTGACAGGGCTGCATAAATCAATCAAATGCAAATATCGAAGCCATTGTTGCGAATGGAGAATTAATAGCGGGCGGGTGGTCCGGTCCTGGTGGCTTTCCGCTCATCTTCTCCACCCTTGACAGCCGCTTGGCAGGGTCCTTAACATCCATCTCACTCAGAGAAACGATGTTTCGCAGATAAAAACAAATATAACTGCCTGACAAGGGGGACGTTCAACGTCAAAAACCGCTGTAACCCTAAGAACTGCCCGCACACCTTCTGCTTTATCGAACTTGAACGCACAGCCGTGATCGCCCGGATCACCGCTGCGTACACGCACACGCCTGGACAATAACAATATGAATGCTCAGAAGACTTCACTGGCACTGGCTGTAACTTGCGCGTTTACCTGCAACGCCATGGCCGACGGCAACGCCTTCTTTGACGACGCGCAATTCTCGATCAAAGCCCGCAATTTCTACATGAACCGTAACTTCCTCGATGACCGCACGGCGCAGAACTATTCCGAGGAGTGGGCGCAGGGTTTCATCGGTGTTTTCGAGTCCGGTTACACCGAAGGCACGGTCGGCTTTGGCGTCGACGCCATTGGCCTGCTGGGCTTGAAACTGGACACCGGGGGCGGCCGCAAAGGGGGCGGCACGCTGCTGCTCGAAGAAGACAGCGATGGCGCCAAAAACAGTTATGCCAAGGGCGGTGCGGCGGTGAAGGCACGCCTGTCGAACACTGTGCTGAAGTTCGGCGAACAGGTGGTGAACCTGCCAGTGCTGGCCACCGCCGACACGCGCTTGCTGCCGGAAACCACCCAGGGCTGGTTGTTGACCAGCAAGGAAATACCCGACCTCACCTTGAATGCCGGACACTTCACAGCGTTGCGCAGCCGTGACCAGAGTGAACATGACAGTGGCGGCCTGACGTCACTGGACCTGATTGGCGGCAACTACAACTTCAACAAGGCGTTCAGTGCCCGGGCCTATCATTCCGATGTTCAGGATTACTGGCGCAAGTACTACCTGGGTGCGACCCTGGTCTTGCCGATCAATGACAGGTATGCGGCGAAGTTCGACTTCAACGGTTATGACACCCGCAGCCAGGGCGCCCAGCGCGCCGGGGACCTGGACAACCGGATCTGGAGTTTGTCGGCCACGCTGGCAGCCGGCCCGCACAGCTTCATGCTGGCCCACCAGCGGGTCAGCGGGACGGGCAATTATACCTATGGCGTGGACGGCAACAGTACGGTGTTCCTGGCCAACTCGGTGCAGTATTCGGACTTCAACTACGAGAACGAGCGGTCATGGCAGGCGCGTTATGACTTTGACTTCGTGGCGCTGGGTGTACCGGGCTTGAGTGTCATGGCGCGGTACTTGCGCGGCACTGATTTCCACACTGCGCAAACCGATGACGGTCGGGCGTGGGAGCGGGACCTGGAGCTCAGGTACGTGGTGCAGTCGGGTACGGCGAAGGACCTGTCGTTCAGGGTTCGCCAAGCCAGTTTCCGCAGCCCGGACCGCGGCCTGAACTTCAATGAGGTGCGGGTGATTACCGAATACCCCTTGAATATCTTCTGACGCCAGAGCCCGGCTTTGCCGGTGTTCACGGCTGAAGCCGCTGCTACATCCTGTGGGAGCGGGCGCGCCCGCGAAGCAGGCACCGCGGTGGCTGGCACCGGCTTTGCCGGTTTTCGCGGCTAAAGCCGCTCCTACATCGGTAGCGTGAGCCTCAAGCCGCATCGCTAGCGCGAGCGTGAAGCCGCATCGGTAGCGTGAGCTTGAAGCCAGCACCTCAACCTGTGGGAGCGGGCGTGCCCGCGAAGCAGGCACCGCGGTGGCTGGCAGCGGCTTTGCCGGTGTTCGCGGCTCAAGCCGCTGCTACATCACAACCGCTGATACGTGCCCGCGTGCAAGCGCTCACTGATCTCCGCCGCCGCCGACTGCAACTCGCGCAACATCGCCGCCGGTGGTGGCGACGGAATAGCGGCGCTCGGCCCGACAATGCCAATGGTCCCGACAATCTGGTCGTTATCGCGGAAAATCGGGCAGCACAGCGCATTGATCCCTAATGTCACCTCGCCGTCCGCATCGTCATACAAACGTTCACGAATCAACGCCAGCCGCGCGGCCAGCGCGTCGGGCTCATGCAAGGTCAGTTCGGTGAGTTGCGGCATCTTGCGCCGCATCACCCGCTGCTGGCTGGCCGCGTCGGCAAATGCCAGCACCGTGCGCCCCTGCGCCGAGCAGTACGGCAACACGCGGTTACCCGGTTTCACCGAAATGCACACATTGGCCTTGGACTCCACGCAGGACACCACCAGCGCCGTGTCATGGGTGGCCACCGCCAGCAAGGCCGTCTGGCCCGTGGCGTCACGAATGCGGGTAAGGTAAGGGTCGGCAATGGCGCGCAGGTCGAACTGTTCGCTGGCCGCTTCGCCATAAGCCACCAGGCGGGCACCCAGCAGGTATTTCTCGGTGGCCGGGTCCTGTTCGAGAATACCGAGCTGGCGCATCGAGGCCAGGTGCCGATAGGTACGCGGCTTGGCGGTTTGCAGTTGCTGGGCCAGCTCGGTGACGCCAAGCGGGCGCCGCGCAGCGGTCAGTTCGTCGAGCAGGCGGAATACCATCTCCACCGACTCGAGCAGCGCAGGGCCGCTGGCGGGCTTTTCATCATCCTGGTTCAAGCGTTCACCTCGCATTCGGGCTTGGGAAAGACCCGATTGTATCGCTCGGCGAAACGCTTGTGTTGGCCTACGACATCAAACGCCAGAAGGCTGCGCCACCGCCGGCGCACGGTGCGGCTGCGGCGGTTTGACCGAGAACATCGCCCACGCACCGATCAGGGTCATCACCGCCAGCACATACAGCCCATACTCCAGGTGCCCACTGCCCTGCTTCACCCAGCCCATCATGAACGGGCTGGCATAGCCCCCAAGGTTGCCGATGGTGGCGATCAGGGCGATACCGGCCGCTGCCGCCGTGCCGGTCAGCAGCACACCGGGCAGCGCCCACAGCACGCAGAAACCCGCCAGGCCACCCGACATCGCCAGGCTAAGGCCCGCCAGCGACAGCACCGGCTGGTCGTGGAACACCGCCGCTATCGTCAGCCCGGCCGCCGAGGCCAGGTTGCACAGCGTGCCGTGCCAGCGCCGTTCACGGGTACGGTCCGAATGCCGACTGACCACCAGCATTACCACCGAGGCCACCGCGAACGGAATTGCGGCGATCAGCCCGGTGTGCGTCAGGCTCTGGCTGCCCAGGCTCTGGACGATCTGCGGCAGCCAGAAACTCACGCCGTAGGTCCCACACAGCAGCGCGAAATTCACGTAGATCAACCGCCACAAGTCTTTGTTGACGAACGCTGCACGGAAGTTGTGCCCGGCCCCCGCCTGCTCCTGGGCCTGGCGTTGCGCCGCCAGTTGGCGCACCACCCGCTGGTTCTGCTCTGGGCTGAGCCAGTGCACGTTGCCAGGGCGGTCGTCCAGGTAGAAGAACACCACGATGCCCAGCAGTACCGCTGGCGTACCCTCGATCAGGAACAGCCATTGCCAGCCAGCCAGGCCGTGCACACCGGCAAAGGTCTGCATGATCCAGCCCGACAGCGGGCTACCCAGCACGCCCGCCATGGCGATGCCCAGGTTGAACCAGGCCATGGCCTGGGAACGGGCGTAGGACGGGAACCAGTAGGTCATGTACAGCACCACCCCCGGATAGAACCCGGCCTCGGCCATGCCCAGCAGGAAGCGCAGTACATAGAACTGGTTGGGCGTCTGCACGAACATCATCGACACCGACAGAATGCCCCACATCACCATGATCCGGGTGATCCAGAAGCGCGCCCCGACCCGCTGCAACATCATGTTGCTGGGAATCTCGCACAGGCAGTAGCCGATGAAGAACACCCCGGCGCCAAAGCCGAACGCCAGGTCGCTGAGGCCGATGTCGGCCGACATCTGCAGCTTGGCAAAACCGACGTTGACCCGGTCGAGAAAGGCAATGATGTAAAGCACGAAGAGGAACGGCAGCAACCGCCAGGCGATGCGGTTGTACAGCACACTGTCCTGCTCGTTGTCGAACGTGTTGCGGGCTATGAGCTTCATCGCAGTACTCTTTTGTAATTGTTGTGGTGGTGAAGCAAGCCTGTTCAGCCCTGGGCCGACAGGATGAAGTCGGCGCAGCGCTCGCCGATCATGATGCATGGCGCATTGGTATTGCCACTGACGATCGTCGGCATGATCGAAGCGTCGGCCACCCGCAGCCCCTGCACGCCGCGCACCCGCAGGGCTGGGTCGACCACCGCCGCTTCATCGGACCCCATGCGGCAGGTGCCGGCCGGGTGGAACACGGTCTTGGCGACGGTACGCACGTAGTCCTCGAACACCGAGTCGGGTACGTCGTCATGCTCGGGCAGCATCAGCATGCGTTCGACCACGCCGGCCAAGGCCGGGGCGCGAAGAATCTTGCGCGCCAGCTTGATACCGGCCACCAAGGTGCGCATGTCCTCGGGGTGGCTCAGGTAATTGGCGGTGAGCGCGACGTCGGCCAACGGGTCGGCGCTTTTCAGCCGCAGCCGGCCACGGGAGCGCGGGCGCAGGGCGCAGGGGTTGACTGAGATACCGTGGCCAGCCGGCGGCAGCCGGTCGATGTCACCGACCAGCGCAGGCACCACATGGAACTGCACGTCAGGGCGCCCACAACCGGTAGCGTCGACGAAGGCGCCGCTTTCCACCACGTTCGAGCTGAGCAGCCCGCGGCGCGTGGCCAGGTATTTCAAACCATGGCCGAGGGCACGCAGGCCACGGTCATGGCCAAGCAGGCTGGCCGGCTCGCGGGTTTGTGCATACACCGAGGCGCTCAGGTGGTCCTGGAAGTTCTCGCCGACCTGCGGGGCGTCCACCCGCACATCGATGCCCAGGGCCTGCAGGTGCTCGCGCGGGCCAATGCCGGAAAGCATCAGCAGTTTGGGCGAGGCAATGGCGCCGGTACTGACAATGACTTCGCCACGGGCGCGGAAGGCCAGGGCCCGGCCCGACTCGTCCCTGGCCTGCACGCCAACCACCCGGGCACCGTCGAACTGCAGCTGGGTGGCGTGCACCCCGGTCATCACCCGCAGGTTGGAGTTGCTGCGCATCGGCCGCAGGTAGGAAGCAGCCGAGCTGGCGCGGCGCCCAGCGGCGGTGGTGGTCTGGTAGAAGCCCGCACCCTCCTGCTGCGCGCCGTTGAAGTCATCGGTGGCCGGCACGCCGGCTTGCACGGCCGCATCGACGAAGGCACGGCTGAGAAAATGCCTGTGCCGCGGGTCACTGACCTTCAACGGCCCCTGCCGACCATGCAGTTCCCCGCCTAGCCGGGCATTGGCTTCGCAGCGGCGGAACACCGGCAATACGTCGTTCCAGCCCCAGCCAGGGCAGCCAGCGTTCTGCCAATCATCATAGTCTTCGGCCTGGCCACGGATGTAGATCATCGCGTTCACCGAACTGCCGCCACCCAAGGTGCGGCCCTGGGGGATGAACACTTCACGCTGGTTGACGAACGGTTCGGGCTGGGTACGGTACATCCAGGTGCGCCGGGTACCGTGTACGCGGATGAAGGTGCCGGGAATGTGCACATAGGGGTGATTGTCGGCCGGGCCGGCTTCGAGCAGCAGCACCTGCTTGCCGGCCTGGGCCAGCCGTGCGCTGAGCGCACAGCCGGCCGATCCGGCTCCGATCACGATGTAATCGAAGGTATCCATTCTTGTTGTTCTCTTGAGTGAAAAAACTCAGCCGACCTGGCTGACGAACTTGGTGGTGAAGTAGGCGTCCAGGCCCTCGCTGCCGCCTTCGCTGCCGTAGCCGCTGTCCTTCACGCCGCCGAACGGTGTTTCCGGTGCAGCCAGGCCGAAATGGTTGATCGAAACCATGCCCGCTTGCAGTTCGTCGGCCAGCAAAGTGGCACGCTGCACCGAGCGCGTGAAGGCGAAGGCCGCCAGGCCAAAGGGCAGGCTGTTGGCCTTGGCGACCACCGCTTCGAGGGTGTCGAAGGCAACGATCGAGGCAATCGGCGCGAACGGCTCCTCGCTCATGATGCGGGCGTTGTCCGGCACCTCGGTGAGCACCGTGGCCGGGTAGTAGAAGCCGCCCCCCTCACCGCCCTGCCCGCCCAGGCGCAGCTGCGCCCCCACCGCCAGGGCGTCGTCGACATATTCCTGGGCGGCTGCGACCCGGCGCGGGTTGGCCAGGGGGCCAAGCTGGGTGCTGGCGTCCTGGCCATCGCCCATTTTCAGGCCGGCGCTGACCCGGCAGAAGGTCTCGACAAAGCGCTCGTACACGCTGGCCTGGACATAGAAGCGCGTAGGCGAGGCGCAGATCTGCCCGCCATTGCGGAACTTGAGGTTGGCCCCGAGGGTGGCTACCGCGTCGATGTCGGCATCATCGCAGACGATGAACGGCGCATGCCCGCCCAGCTCCAGAGTGCAGCGCTTGAGGTATTGCCCGGCCAGCGCGCCCAGGGAGCGACCGACCGGCACCGAGCCGGTGAAGGAAACCTTGCGGATAACCTCGGAGCGGATCAGTTGGTCAGACACCTCGGCCGGCACACCGAACACCAGGTTCAGCACGCCAGGCGGCACGCCAGCATCCTGGAAGGCGCGGCACAGCTCGATGCACGAAGACGGCGTTTCTTCCGGCCCCTTGGCGATGATCGAGCAGCCGGCAGCCAGCGCCCCGGCGATCTTGCGCACCAGTTGGCTGACCGGGAAGTTCCATGGGCTGAACGCCGCGACCGGGCCGATCGGCTCACGCAGCACCAGTTGGCGAACGCCTGTGGCGCGCGGCGGGATTACCCGGCCGTAGGCGCGGCGGCCTTCCTCGGCGTACCAGTCGATGTGGTCGCCGGCGCCGAACGCTTCCAGGCGCGCCTCGGCCAGCGGCTTGCCCTGCTCCAGCGTGATCAGCGCCGCGATCTCGTCGGCACGTTCACGCACCAGGTCGGCCGCCCGGCGCAGCACTTTCGAGCGCTCGTAGGCCGAGGTCTTGCGCCAGACCTCGAAGCCACGCGCGGCGGCCGCAAGGGCCCGTTCAAGGTCGCCGGCATCTGCCAGCCCCAGGTGGGCGATGACTTCGCCGGTGGCCGGGTTGAAGACGTCGGCCTGGCGCGGATGGTTACCGGCAGACCACTGCCCGTCGATCAGCAGGGATTGAATGACTCGCATGAATGGCACTTCCTTTACTTTGTTTCTTTTGTAGAAACGTTGTTTTTTTGTACGACACAATCCTAGGTGCGCTCCAGAACCGCTGTCAAGGTCGAAAAAGGCACTTGACCGGGTACGGACAGCCGGCGTAGGTTTATCGCACAGAGAAACACTATTCCTACAAGAGAAATGGAGTACACCTTGATGAGTCTTGCCCAGGCCCTGCTTCACAACTGGAATGCACTGCCGCGCGAAACCGTGCGCAAAGGCGTCGAGCGCGTGGCATTCCGTGGCGACGACACCTTGTGCGTCATGAACTGGCTGACACCCGGCATGGACGTGTTCCCCCACAGCCATACCTTCGAGCAACTGGTCATCATCGTGCAGGGCCGGGTGCGCTTTCACCTTGATGACGAAGTGGTCGAGGGCGGCCCGGGCAGCATGATCCGCATCCCGCCCCACGTGGTGCATTACGCCGAGCCGGTAGGCGATGAAGTGGTAATGAACCTCGACGTGTTTTCGCCAATCCGCGATGACTACCGCCACCTGATCGAGTACCAGGCCGCCGAATTCACCCATGGCAAGGGTAAGCCGGCATGACCTTCGCCCAGCGCCTGCGCCAGGGCCAACCGCTGCTCAGCACCTTCATCAAGACCCCCAGCCACGCGGTGATCGAGATTGCCGGCGATGCCGGGCTGGACGCGGTAGTACTGGACGCCGAGCACGCCCCCTTCGGTGCCGCCGCCCTGGACCTCTGCCTGCTGGCCTGCCGCGCGGCACGCACCGGTGGCTTGGTGCGGGTGCCGGACAAACGCCCGGCCACCTTGCAGCAAGCGCTGGACCTGGGTGCAGACGGCCTGGTGCTGCCGCATATCACCAGTGCCGACCAGGCCAGCGCGGTGTTGCAGGCGCTGCATTACCGCGACGGTTGCCGGGGCTTTTCCAACTCGCCCCGGGCCGGTGGCTACGGCCGCGCCAACCTGGCCGAGCACCTGGCCGCCGAAGACGGTCGCCACGCGGTGATCGCCCAGATCGAAGACCGCGAAGCCCTGGACCACCTGCACGACCTGGCCCGGCTGGCGCGCATCGACTGCCTGCTGGTGGGGCGTGCCGACCTCAGCGTGTCGCTGGGTGCCGAGCGCCTCGACGATCCACGCGTGGAAGACGCCGTGAACCGGGTACTGGACGCCGCCCAGGCGGCCGGCAAGCCGACTGGCATGTTCGTGTCCAGCCACGACGACCTGCAGCGCTTTGCTGCCCGTGGCGTGAGCTTCTTCATTCTCGGTTCCGACCAGGCGCTGCTGCGTGCCGGCTGGGGCCAGCAAGTCCGCCAATTCCCCGGGTCGGCCCACTGACCCGTCAGACAACAAGAGAGCCCTGCCATGAATGCCATCATCGACACCCCCACCAGCGAAGCACGCCAGGCGCACATCGAGCGCCTGCTCAAAGGCGCCATCGACCTGCACTGCCACAGCGGCCCCTCGGTCATGCCGCGCTATTGCGACCATGTCGAAGCCATGCGCGAAGCCTCCGAGGCCGGCCTGAAAGCCGTGTTGCTCAAGGACCACTACTACAGTTGCACGCCGGTCACCCACCTGTTGAACAAGCACTTCAGCGAACTGGATGTGCACATGCTGTCCGGGGTGCCGTTGAACAATGCCGTGGGCGGGCTGAACGTACACGCCGTGGAGCACGGCCTGACCCTGGGGGCGAAGCTGGTGTGGATGCCGACCTTCTCTTCGGCCAACCACATCGCCCACCATCACCAGGACGTGAAGTTCGTCGAAAAATTCCCCCAGACCACCCAGCGCATGCTGCAGCCGATTCCGCTGACCGTGCTGGACGAGGCCGGGCGCCTGAAGGACGAGGTCAAGGCCATTCTCGACCTGATCGCCGCACAGGACGTGGTGCTTTCCGCCGGCCACCTGAACATCCGCGAGATCTGGCCACTGTTCGAAGAGGCCCGCCAGCGCGGGGTCAAGCGTTTGCTGGTCAACCACCCGACCTACGTGGTCGACGCCACCCTGGACGACATGCGCCAACTGGCCAAGGACGGCGTGTTCATGGAGCACTCGATGTGCATGTGGGTACCCGGTTCGAAGTTCAAGTTCTACGACGACACCTTCCTGCGCGAGGTGATCGAGGCTGGCACCGTCGACCTGACCATCCTTGGTTCGGACCTCGGCCAGCAGGGCAACCCAGGTATCGCCGACGGCTTTCGCAATGTCATTGGCCAGTTGCTGGACTTGCAGTACAGCGACGCAGACATCCGCAAGATGATCTCGGGCAACGCCGCGCGCCTGATGAACCTGTGAGGGCACGGGCATGACACGACTGACCACGCAGATTGGCCGCTTGACCCTGAAAAACCCGGTGATCTGTGGCGCCGGTGAGCAGACCATGACCGCTGCCGCCATCCGCGCTGCACTGGCCACCGGCGCCGGGGCGGTGGTGGCCAAGTCCACCAACGAATCACAGGCCGCCAAGGACCAGTTGGACAAGACCGACTACGTGCTGCTGGACGCGCAGTGGAACCGCCTGCCCTGGAATTTCCGGCCGCCAGCCGAAGCCAGCCTGTTCGGCCGCTCCGGGCTGCTGCAGCGGGGGTTCGACGAGTGGCTGGAAGAGCTGGTGGTGCTGGACCGCGAGGCGCGCGAACAGCAGGCATACGTGATTCCCAGCCTGATTCTCAGTGACCTGGAGCAGTGCGCCGCGTTTGCCCAGCGTATCGAGCAGGCCGGTTTGCGGGTGCTCGAACTGAATATCGGCGCCCCGCATGGCGAGGAAGCGGCCAAGGGCGCCATTGTGCTGGAGCGCGGTGCAGCGCGGATCGAAGCGATCGTCCGGCGGCTGCGCCAGGCGACCAGCCTGCCCTTGTGGATCAAGCTGACCGGGCAGAGCGAGGACGTGGTGGGCCTTGCCCAGGCAGCGCGCCGTGGCGGTGCCGACAGTGTGGTGCTGATGGGCAGGTTCATGGGCTTCCTGCCGGACCTGGAAACGGGCTTGCCGTTGCTCGGCACCAGTGCGGCGATCGGCGGAAGCTGGGCGCTGCCGCTGACCGCGCGCTGGGTGATGCAAACGCGCAAGGCAATGGCCGACGACTACCCGCTGATCGCCACCAACGGGGCACGCAGCGGGCGCGATGTGGCCCGCTTCCTGTTGGCAGGCGCCTGTGCCACGCAGATGACTTCGGCGGTGTTCACCGGCGGGTACGCGGTACTGGAAGAAGCGGTGCGCGAGCTGGACGCCTATGTGGCGGGGCGCGGTTCCAGCGTGGCCGAGTTGCTTGGCAGCGCCGCCGATCGGGTTGAGACCTACCAGCAGCAGCCCAGCCGGCCCGGCTGGTGGGAAAGCTTCGCCCCAAAGTGCCGAGGGTTTCCCGGCTGAAGCAGGTGGGCCGGGAAATCACTGAAAGCTGGCGGTTCCTGGCCCCCTGAAGGTTGCCAGGTTCGCACCGCAGGCCGCCTTGGCACAGAAAGCCGAGGCGGTCCGCGAACAGCATTGCACCACCTTTGCGAATGCAGGCGTTGGCCAAGTATGGATGGTTACTGGCTGCCCTGACTGTCCCATAGCTTCACGGCCTGGCGCGAAGAGCGTTCCGCGAACGACATGGTATGACTGGCTCTGTTCCAGCGCACCTGTGAAACAGATAGCCGCTCAGCCAAAGCCATGAGGTCGGCATCCACGCCGAGCTGACCGTAACAGGCCCCCACATGCATGAGCGCAATGCCCAATGCCCGCTGGTGTGACATGCTGCGGGCACACACACGCACGACCTCTTTGTGCCCTGCACGCACGAAATGGATTTCATACTGGCTGTCCACACCCAGGTCCCTCAACATGCCTTCACAGCGAACGTCTGGAGTTTATCGCTGGCCAGCGCCGGTGGCTGTTACCCCTATTCAATGGTCAACATTGAGTTTTCCTATTGCCAGCGCCTGGTCCGGCCAGGCTTTCACTGCATGGCCTTTTGACGCTATTTTGCTGAGGTGCCGCTTTACGTCAGGCGCTTGAACATCATAGGAATACCGTCATGCGCACCATTTGGTTCTTGTTACTCCCGGGCACACACATTCTGGACCTCGGCGGGCCGCTGCAGATAATGGCCAGCCTGGAAGAGCTCCGGTTGGCGCCGGTCAGCGTCCGTTGCATCGCAGCCAGACAACAGATGAGCAGCTATCAAGGTGTGACCTTGAGCGGCTTGCATCCCCTGCCCGAACAGCTTTCGCCCGAAGATTTGCTGTTCGTGGTCGGCAACAAGCTGTCAACCAGCCCCAGCGACGCTGCGACCTTGGCCGCAACCGCGCAGTGGCTGGCGAACGTGATGGGGCAAACCCCAGACGTGCAACTGTGTTCCATCTGCACCGGCGCGTTCCTGCTGGGCGAAGCCGGGCTGCTGAACGGCCGTGAATGCACCACCCATCACCGCTATGTCGGTTTGCTGCAGGCACGCTACCCAAAAGCCAAGGTGCTGGAAAATCGCCTTTTCGTGGAGGACGACGGTGTGTTCACCTCGGCGGGCGTGTCCAGCGGCACCGACCTGGCCTTGCATATCGTGTCGCTGCACTTCGGCAAAGCCGTGGCCAACCAGGTGGCCCAGGAACTGGTGATCTACCGTCGCCGTGCTGGCGAAGATGTGCAACTGCGCGCGGCCGACCTGGCACGCAACCACATCCACCCGCTGGTACACGCGGCCCAGGACTATATCGACACGCACCTGGGCAGCAGTTTCAGCTTCGAACAACTGGCCAGCCAGTTCAATGTCAGCTACCGGCACCTGGCACGCCTGTTTCGCGAGAACACGGGGCAAACCCTGCAGGACTACCTGCGCGCCCAACGCATCGACCTGGCCCGTGACCTGTTACGCGGCAGCCGCCTGAATGTGGAACAGATCGCCGAACGTTGCGGTTACGGCAGCAGCCATGCCTTTCGCCTGGCCTGGCGGCGGGAAATGCCGCAACCGCCGCTGCAGTTTCGCAGCGTGATCACCCAGGAAAACACCTAGTATCAGCGACCACTCACGGTGGGGGTCGCGAAACTGTCTGTGAAAAACGCTACCACAGCCTTGCGCGACGCCGCCCGGGCCGCTGGGTCCGGTGCCGAACGCCCCAAGCCGCCCTGGCCACGGTGCAGGAACGGGTCCTTGTATTCCTGCGCGGCTTCCAGGCCATTGAAGCCATGCTCGGCACCGGGGTAGACCAGTACCTTTGCCCGTGCCTGGTCTTCGGCAGGCAGGCTTGCAACCAGTTTGGTACAAGCCTTGGGGTCATCATCGTACTGGTCCTTTTCACCGACCAGCACCAGCAGGCGGGCCGGCGCCAGGTGCTTCAGGTCATAGCCTGGCACACGGTTGTATCCCCAGCACACGGGATAGAACGCTGCCAAGGCTACGGGGCGCACCCCAGAGGCCTGTTGCAGCTCATCGTCGATGGACGCAGACGCGGCGAGCATGGCCTGGGCGCCACCCCATGAAAACCCGAGCACCCCTACCCGCTCGCTATCGACCCCTGGCTGATCGGCCAGGTAAGACAAGGCGCCCGCCAGGTCCGGCAAGGTATCGTGAACCCGGGGCGGCCGCCCCTGTGCGCCGCCAGCCAGCCGGCGCGCGCCCCACATGTCCAGTTCCAGCGTGGCGATGCCGCGGGCATTGAGGTCGGCCGCGTGCAACGGCCCGCGTGAGTCCATCCCCGCCGAGCCGTGCAATATCACCACAGCCGGTGCTGGCCCGGCCTGGTTGGCCGGCATGGACAGCACCGCTGGCACCCTGATCGGTTTCAGTTTGCCGGCAGAAGGCAGGGGCTGGCTGTAGAACGAAACCAGCCGTTTGCTGACGCTGGCCACAGTCTCGCCAGCGTCGGATGCAACCTCAGCCTGGGCCGCTGCGAACGGCAGCGCACACCCCAATAACAGGCTGATGGCCAATTTTTTATACATTTAACGACTCCTGAACGCCCCTACGGACTTTTATTGCTGCTGTTTCACAAAGAACGGACGCCCGTCTCAGCCGCACATCGTCATCGCTGCCACACCCTCTATGGGCCAGCGGCCAAGCGCCAACGGGTCCAGTACCACCATTGCGATCAGCACACAGCACCCCAAGCCGAACGCCACGGCATAACCGCGCACTTGCCGGGCGGTACACGCGCCATACACCGCGACCAGGGCGAGCAATTGCATGCCCACGGCAAACACCCCAATGGAGAACCCGGAAGCGAGCAGTTCAGCCATTGGCGACCACACTGCGGGGGCGGCCCGGCGCTGCCTGGACCGTGGGTTGGTAGGCCACGGCATCGAAGGCCTGTTGCAGGTCGGCCTTGATATCGCTCACCCGCTCCAGGCCGACGCACAGCCTGATCAACCCGTCGGAAATGCCGGCGTGGCGCCGCGCTTGCGCATCCAGGCGGCCATGGGTGGTGCTGGCCGGGTGCGTGACCATGCTGCGGGTATCACCAATATTGGTGCAGCGCGCCACGCACTGCAGTTGATCGATCCATTGCCAGGCCGCTGCCTGCCCGCCGAAGATCTCGAAACTCAGCAAGCCGCCATGGCCGTCCTGTTGCCTGCACGCCAAGGCATGCTGAGGGTGTTGCGCCAGGCCGGTGTAATGCACAGCGCTGACCAGGGGTTGTTCGCCAAGCCACTGGGCCAGCTCCAGGGCGCCCTGTTGCACCCGCAGCATGCGGATTTCGAGGGTTTCCAGGCTTTTGAGCAACAACCAGGCATTGAACGGGCTGCAGGAAATACCCAACGTGCGCAACACGCCCCTCAACACCTGCATCAGGCTCCTGGAACCGGTCACTACACCGGCCAGCGCACGCCCCTGGCCGTCCATGTACTTGCCCGCCGAATGGATGACCAAGTCCGCACCCAGGCTGTGCGGGCGCTGGAGCACCGGCGTCAACAGGGTGTTGTCCACCACGACCAGCGCATCCTTGGCGTGCGCCAGCAGGCTGACGGCACGGATGTCACCAATTTTCAGCAGCGGGTTGGAGGGGGACTCCAGCACCACCAGGCGGGTCTTGTCGTCGATCGCCTGCTGCCACTGGCCCAGGTCGGTAAGGTCGACGAACCGCGCCTCGATGCCGAACCGCGCCATGTAAACGCTGAAGGCACTGGCGGTGGTACCGAACACATCGCGGCTGCAGACAATGTTGTCACCCTGCTGCAGGAACCCATGGCACAGCGCGGTGAACGCGCCCATCCCGGAAGCGAACGCCACCGCGTCTTCCGCTTGTTCGAGCGCCGCCACGCGGCCTTCGAAGGCTTGCACCGTGGGGTTGGTGAAGCGGCTGTACACATTACCCTGCTGTTGCCCGCTGAAACGTTCTGCAGCCTCTTGCGCCGACGCAAAGGTATAAGCAGACGTCATGGCCAATGGCTCGCAGAAAACATCGGACAAATCGCTGACCCGATTGCTGTGCAGCGCCGAAGTTGCGTCAAAGCCGTCCAGGCCAATCGCAGACGATTGCATGGTGCATCTCCTTGTTTGCATTGAACAATGCGCAGTTGGTCGGGGGCTATTCCGCTTCAGCCACTGGCGGGGCCGAGGCTTCTGCGGCCACGCGTGCCGAAACCAGCCACAGGGAAGCCAGTGCAGCCATCACGGTGGCCGTCGCCAGGCCAACCAGGGTCAACTGGTAGCTTTGATGCCGGTCGAAATCCAGGGCGCCGAGCTGCGTGGCCAGCAACGCACCCAGCTGGTGTACGAGGAACAGCAGGCCAAACACCTTGCCTTTGATTTCGGCGCCATACAGGGCAAAGCAGAATGCTGACGTGAGCACCACCGTACCCAGGTAACTGGCACCGAACAGCACCGCGAACAGGTAGGTACCCAGCGGCCCGGGCGTGGTCAGCAGGACGATCACCGCCGCCGTACGCAGCAGGTAGAACATCATCAGCAGCAGCCCTTTGTTGTAACGGGTAGCCAGCCACCCAGCCATCAGGCCACTGACCAGTTCCAGCACACCCAGCAAGCTCAGGCCGCTGGCCTGTACCGAGCTAGGCAGCCCCTCGCCCTGCCAGAACGACACCAGGTGCACGTCGATGAACGCCATGGTGGCCCCACAGCTGGCGAAGCTGAGGGCCAATACGAAGAACCGCGAATCACGCAACAGAAACGCGACCGAGTGCTTGACCAGCGCCGCCTGCGGGTCGGGCTTGAGCGGAACGGTGCGCGCCACCCAGTACAGCGCCAGGCTCAACGGCACCAGGAAGATCAGGCCGACCCAGGAGAACACCGGCTGCCAGCCCACGCGCTGCTGCAGCATGATCCACAGCGGCGAAAGCACGATGAAGCCGATCGACGTGCCATTGGTCACGAAAGCGAAGGCGAAGGCCTTGAAACGCTCTGCGACCAGGCGATCGACCAGAATGCCCATGGGTACGTAGGTCATCGCGGCAAGGGCGAAGGCACCCAGCAGGCCATACAACAGGGTGAACAGCATCAGCTGGCTGCCGACCAAGGTCACCCCCAGCAGCACCACCCCTGCACTTACGCTGCCCAGGGCAACCGTGCTCAGCGGCCCAACCCGGTCGCTCAGCCAACCCACCACCGGCGACACCAGGCCAATGGTCAGCACGAACAAAGAACCTGCCGTGGCCAAGGCTGCACGCCCGCCACCGAAATGCGTGGCCAGGTCGACGAAGTACACTTGGTACAGCCCTTTCAGGGCGCTGGACAGGAACATCACCACGAAGCCGACTACCAGCACCGAGACGATCAGGGTTGAGCTGAATTTCTGTTTCATGGCCAATCCTCTGCGCGGGGTATTACACCGCTTCGGCCTGGGGAGCCCGGCAATACACCTGGTACATGTTTTCGTACATCGCATAGAACAGCTGGCAGGTGTGATCTACCGCTTGCAACGCCTCTTGTTGCATCTGGGCCGTGGTGCACAGCTGCGAAACCAGATCCAGGCCTTCGTTGACGTGGCCAACGTCTTCCTTCTGGTGCACGGAGAAGAACAGCAAGTCGTGCTCGGTCAGGCCGTACGCCCGGCCGAGCAGCACGTGACGTGCATCACCGGCAACGGTCTCGAGGTTTTGCCCTTCGCTGGCGATCATCACCGCGGCAGCCCCCACGTGGTAACGCGCCGGGTCACGTACCGCCTGCAGGCGGTAGTCGATCAGCTCCCAGGTGGCCGGCAGCGGTTGCTCGGCATCACGCTCGGCATCGCTGATGCCCAGTGCACGCAAGAAATTCTGCATGAGCACCACATGGTTATCGGTACGCGAGAGCCGCCCGGTCTCCTCCTCGAAGCAGTTGGTGATCAGCGCGCGCTTGTGGGCAGGCAGCGGGCAATGGAAGAACAGGTGCTCGACATAAGTCAGGAAGTACTTGGTGAGTTGGTAACCTTGCAGCGCGACCTTGCGCAGCAGCGGCTTGTTGCCTTCAGGTGAAAGCAGTGCTTCGAAGATCGGGTGAGACAGCGTCAGGTGGTGGTGCAGTTTCTGCTCCAGCTGATCGCGAAAGGCTGCAGTCGACAAGGCCATGGTGGCGTTCCTTGAATGATGGAAAAAGGGGGCCCTTGGCGGCGATGGCCGCAGGCGAAGGATTAGGGCGCTTCAGCTCAGGTTGAGTCGCTGGGCCAGGCTTTGTACTGACTGGGCCATGTAGTGGCCGCGGTGCTTCACACCGTTGACCCGCGCGTAGTCGTCGAGCACGCCGTAGGTCTGAAACCCGAAGCGTTGCCATAGGCGGTGGGCACGGGTGCCTTCGCGTACGTCCAGGGTCAACAGTTCGATACCCTTCGCCTGGCACAGCCGCACGATTTCCGCGAAGGCCCGGGCCACCAGCCCGGAGCCCCGGTAGTCTGGGTGTACCACGCCTTTGCTCAGGTCAGCGATGTGGCGGCAGTTGGGCATGCTGCTACGGGACAGGATGACCAGGCACGCCGGGCCGGCAGGTGCACGGCCGAGCAAAGCATGGGTATGCCCGCCCTCGATACGCGCCTGCAACGCCGCGGCGAAATCGACACCCTGGTCGACCGACATCGCCTGCTCGTAGCCCAGCACCCCGCCATCCTCAACCGTGCTGTTGATGAGCTTCATGATGTCCAATGCAACAGTACGGTCAGCCCGTTGTAGCCATTGCAACTGCGCCTCGGTGGAAACTTGTGGCGCCAAGGAGAGGGGGGTGTTCATGGTGAAATCCCGTGTACGTTCAGGCAGGGATTTAACCGTTTAGGTGTAACGTGGAGTAAGCAGGCAATCGGACAGAAAACGGAAAGATAGTGACAACCCTCAACCTGGCCGGGAACCGCGGCGCAGACGCTGTGCTGCACCGCAGCGCCTGCTCGGCGGGCAGGGCCGCGCACCCGCTTGGTGCCGTGGCATTTTTCAAACGATCCCTGCGCCCCTGCGAACCCCCCCTTACAGCCGGGCTTCAAGCGGCTGCTGCAGCAACCCACGGGGTAACTGGAAGCCCTCGAACGGCTCCTGGGTGATGGGGTTGAACGCTTTTTCAGCGCTGAGCCGGTAGCGCATCACGCCATCACCGGTGCTGAAGCTCAGGTCCACGCTGGTTGCGGTTCGCCCATTGAGCGAACCGCGGCTGAGCAAGCGGAACATCGACCAGGGGCCGCGGTACTCCAGGCGGCTGCTAGTGCCGTTCTGCCTGAGCAGGGTCAGGTTACTGCGCACGTGCCGGCCAAGCGTGTTCGGCCAGATGATGCCGGTGAGCTGCCGCGGGCCATGGGTGTAGGCAATCAGCTGGCCGTCAAGGTCCAGCAGGCTGGTGCGCTGGTTAGCGCTGAGCCCCAGCGGCTCGATGCTGAACTGCACGCTCAGGTTGCCACGCTGGTCGAAGAAGGTTTCGCGAATGCGGTTGGCCAGCGCCAACTGCTCGATCACATCGCTGCGGATCAGCGACTGCCCTTGCGGGCCGGCGCGCAGCGCCTCGAGGTTGTCGTGCAGGAATGCCTTCAGGTATTGATCACTGAAGCGCTGCAACCGCCCCTGCGGCCCGAAGAACGCCGCGAAGTCATCCAGCGACGCATCCGGCGCCCTGGCCACGAAAGGGTAACGCCCGGCAAGGCGCTGCTGGAAGAAGCTGTAGACCTCGGTGTCCCAGCGCCGCTCCAGTTCGCGCAGGGCTTCGATGTGCAGCACCCGGGCGGTTTCATCGGCCACCTTCCTGGCGTGGTGATTGAGCGGTTCAGGCAAACCGGTGGCCACCCGTTGCAAGGTGCCGATCGGGTCCGGGCCGGTCATCGCAAAGCGCTGCTGCACCGCTTGCAGGGCGGCCTTGCCCCGGTCTGGGCTGCCCTGCACGGCCTTGGCGTAATCGTGCACGGCCACCATGGCCGCCAGCACTTCATCGTAGTAGCTTGGCTTGTCTTGCGTTGCATGCAGCATCCCGTTCAGCCCCGCAAAAGCCCGCTGGATGGCCCAGGCCTGCTGGCGCTCGGGCTCGCTGCCTTTGGGCATGAGCGTGTCGCTGGCGCTGCCCGTGTCGAGTACCTCAGCCGATGACAGCGAAGTGTTGTCTTTCACCGTAGCCAGCAGCCGATGCCATGGCGCCGCGGGCCCGGTCAGCTGCTGCAGGACCATTACGCCATGTTCGAGGTCGTGAAAATCCGCCACCGAAAGGGCATTCAATGCACGCCGCCAGCTGTTTATGTAGTCGGCGCTGTAGAGGTTGCGCAGACGCTCGCTCAACACCGCCCGGTCAGCGTCCGAGTACTCCAGCTGGCTGCGCTCACCCAGCGCCCACTGGTCGATCATCGCCATGTCGGCGAAGCTTTGGCTGCGGGGCTCGAAGTACTCCTTGAAACCCTTGGCGGTGTGTATCGGCGCCAGTCGCACATCCTCGCCGCTGGCCCCAGCCGAGCGCTGGTACACCACGTCGAACGCGGGGCCGACCTGCTGACGCAGATCCAGGCCCGTGAGCAGGTGTTCCTGAGCCTGCTGCTTGAGCCCGGCATATACCCGCTCCGGTAACGGCACCTGGCGCAACGCCGCCTGCACCACGGCGATACGCTGGCGGTACTGCGGCAACTCGGTGTCGGCATAGGCCAAGGCGTACTTCAGGTGGCGCATGAGGTCGCGCTGCAGCTGCCCTTGGCCAGGAAACTGTTGCTGCCACTGGCGGGCCATCCACGTCTCGACCCACTCAGGCCGCCGGTTCTGGCGGTCTTCCAGCATGCGGTAAACCCGCAGGGCAGCCATTTGCCGTTCACTGCCTGGCGCAGCGGCATCCATGGCGTCGATCACGCCACTGGCCAAGGCCGGCAGGAATCGCCTGGAGAGCAAGCTGAGGTAAGCCTCATCGACATGCGGGCCAATGATACGCCCCTGGTAGAGGCCTAGATCGGAAACACCCGGCCAGGCGGCGCGGTAGTCGCCAAACACCGAAACCGCATCGCGGATCTGGTCCAGCGGCTCCAGCAGGTTGCGCCCGGTCGGGTCCAGGCGCTGATCCACCTGGTGGTGGCTGTACTCCCGGCTTTTGGCGAGCACGTTGGCAGCCTTGGCGCCATTGATGTCGAAAAAGCGCTGCCAGCTGGCTACGGCGACACAGAAAGCCAGCATGCCTACACCCGAGCCGACCCATAACAACCGGCGCTTGCTGCGCGCCACCTTGATGTTGTCTCCGGCAAGCCCCGCCTCCTTGTAGATGACACGCCGGAACGCATGCTGGATGAAGTAGGCAAACGCTTTGCCTTGCGCCTTGCCCTCCAGCAACGGAAGCGCTGTGTTGTAGGGCTGGGCTGACTCGCGCACGAAGGCGTTGAGCACGTCCCCTTGCTGAATGACCGAAGACCAGTACACCCCCCGCACCAGGGCGGGTGTGGTGTAACGGTCACTCGCCAGCGTTTCTTTCAGGAAACCCAGCAGTATCGGGCGCAAGCCGATCAACTGGGCATGCAACGAGAACAGCCGCGCGCGCTGCGGCGCACTGGCCAAGGTATCGAGTCGATCCACCACCTGCTCGAACAGCCGACTGAGCAACTGCTGGTAATGATCGCCATACTCCTGCAGCCAGGCATCGAAGGTGCCGACCGTATCCAGCTTGAAAGTGAAGCCCAGCATGTTTTCCCGCAGGTCGACGGGAAGGCCCCCATAGAACTGGTCAAAGCCGTCCAGCAGGTCGAATTTGCTCAGTACCACATACAACGGCAGGCGCGAGCCCAACTGGCTGCTGACTTCGTACAGCCGCGTGCGCAGCCTGTGGGCCAAGGCAACACGCTGCTCGGGCGTACCCTGCAGTAACGCAGGCAGGTCCACGACCAGCACCATGCCATTGAGTGCCCGCTGGCTGCGATTGTGCACCAGCCAACCCAGCAGGTGCTGCCAGAGCCTGGCGGGGGCAACCGGTGGCACCTGCGGGGCACCTGGCGCCCCGGCGAGCGAGCCTGCCGGCGAGTCCTGCCTGATAAAGGCCCCGGGCGGATCGATGATCACCGCCTCGTTGCTGACCCACCAGCCTATCGGGAAGGCCAGGGCCTGCGCCTGTGTATCCCGCGCCTGCACCGTGTCGATCCGTGTCAGGGAAAAGCTTTGCTCCGTACGGTCAATGAAACTGGACTTGCCCGCATGTTGGTCGCCTATCACCAGGTACCAGGGCAATCGGTACAGGGCACGCCGCCCTCCGGCACTGCCAAGCAATCGCGCCAGCCCTTGGTCCAAGGCGTTTTCCTGGGCCCGAAGCAACGGCAATACGCTGTCCAGCTCTGCGGCCGCCGCCTCGTTGCGCTCTGCCTGAAGGCGCACGTAGCGCCTGCGCAGCACCAACAGCCAGCACAGCAGCGGCACCAGCACGAGCACCAGGCTGGCCAGGCTGCGGTGCGCGATGCTGGCAAGCGGATGCTGTTCACGCCATGCCCACTGTGGGCCAAGCCACCAGATGGCGACCAGCATCAGCACGCTGCCCAGCACAAGCAGCACAGGCATGGCCAGGCCGACTCGAGTCGCCAGGGGCAAAAGCCAACGTTTCAATAGCGTCCATCGTTGATTCATGGCGGGTCCTAGTCCTTGTTCTGATCGGCCAACGCATCAGGGGCGGCATGCTGTTGCAGGCGTTTGAACACCTCCGGCTCCCAGGCACTGGCCATGGTTTGCTGCATGGTTCGGGCAACACTGGCGCACAGGTCCTGGGCCAGCCACGAGACGCCGCGCGCGGCCAGCAGATCGGCCGCGATCACGGTGGTGTGGCAGCGCTCACGCGGCGCGCGAATATCTGCCTGCATGGCCTGGAGCCTGAGCAAAACCGGCTCTACCCCACCGCTTTCCAACTGGCTGACAAGTTCTTCGCGCAGGCCCACGAACTCTTGCGCCGTTTCAGCTTGCGGTTGCTGGCATGCGCCTTTGAGCCAGGCCATGCACTGGTCGTCCACAAATGCCGTGCCGTCGCTGAAGCACAACTGCTGCAGGGCGGGGATACGCTGGACGAACCGGGCAGTCGCTGCGCGGATGGCTTCGGCCACCTCAGGCATTGCCAACCGTGTGGCGGTGGTGGCCGCAAGCAAGCTGCCGCGCATCCAGAAGGGGCAAGCCGACACGCTTTTTTCGATCCGCTGCAGCAGCGCCGCGTCGAACACGCTGCCGGCAATGGCCTCTTCATAATCGCCGGCGATCTCCAGCGGCACCGCCATCAGCTCGGTGCGGTGACCTTGCCCCGCCTGAGGCGCGGCCTGGATGTGAGCCCACAAGCCGAAGCGACGCAACTGATACCCCGTTGGGTCGTAGGGGTCCTGCTGGTTGATCAGCTCAGCCATGCTCAGCACCGCCCTTCGTGATTCACGCTCGTTGCCTAGCGACACGCGGGGCATGGGTGTGGCGATGACTTCGGCCAGTGGCGCGGGCTTGATGACGGGCGCCGAAGCCCTGGCCGCAACAGGCTCGCCTGCGCCACTCGCCCGTTCCGAGTGCTTGCGTAGCAGCCGCGCCATATCATCGAGCATGGCGTCGTCCAGCAGGGCCACGGCTTGCAGCTGTTGCAGCCGCAGCAGCGCCTGTTGCGCCCCGGCCGCATGCGCAGGGCTATAGGTGAAACGGTCCAGGCGCGGCAGGGCTTCGTTCAAGCGGTTGAGCACCAAGCCAACCAGCTTGCGCTTACCCAGGTAACCCTTGGGCCCTGGCTTGGGATAAGCCGTCTCCCAGTAGCGCTCGACCATGCCGGCCAGCAAGGTCAACGTGAGCGCCCAGCGTTCCCAACACGCACTGCGAAGCCATGCGGCACTCAGGTGCGCCACGATGCGCAGATGCTTGCACTGTTGCCCCAGGTACTGGCGCGACGCTTCCTCGATGTACACCCAATCGATAGTGGCCTCCTGCAGGCCACCCAGCTTGACCATTTCCTGGTCGATGGCCTGGTAGGTCTCATCCTCCACATCGAACAGGCCGGCCGGTGCTTGCGCGTCGATGGCTGTGAGCAACCGGGCGATTTCCTGTGCATTGACCTCGGCTACCAGCGACATGCCTTGCGCACCTCGCCGATAAGCGGGTCAAGCCCCTGAGCGTCGAAGACCAACCCGCCAACGGCAGGGTTTTCGCTGTGCACCTGGATGCGCCGGGCCCCGATCAGCTGCCTGATCTGTTCGATTCCGGGCAGGCCGCGGCCGGCATCGAGCACCTGACCGTTCTCCGTCACCTGCCAGGGCGTCGCGGCGGTGGCGTCACGCTCCCCCTGCAAGCGCACCGTCAGCCGGCTGGCATCCACGGGGTGTGCGGCGATCAGTTGCAACCGGGAGATGTTCTGCAAACAGCTGATTACCAGGTAGGGGTGCGGTGCAGCCGAAGCGATTGCGGGTGCAGAAATCGTCAGCCCCTCGTCTTCACGCGTGAGCCGGAACGTCAAATCGTCGGGATTTCGGCCTGTTTCATAGGCCAGCACCCGACGCACCGTGGGTGAGTCCTGCTCCGGTGCCGACCACTGCGCGGCCACGCGGTGCGCAGGTGTTCCGGCGGATTGATCGAAACAGGCCAGGCGCTCAACGTTGGATACGATGCGCGAGCAATTCTGATCGGCATGCACTGGCAGTGGCATGCAATTGATTATCAGAAAAAGACCTGCGCCAGAGGTATGTTTCGCCAGGCATCGCAATTAAATTCCCTCTCGATAGTACATATGCCCTGTATCAGCTCCGCTGATATTTAAACGCAATCACGGGCACTCCGACCCGCGAGTGGCAAGAGACTAGCTCATAAAAAATCGCGAATACAAACAAATATTTTTTTACACTTTGACCCTCGACTGAATAACAATTTCAGGCGCAAGGTTTTTACGCAAGAGGCAATGAATACCCCGCTCTTGTTTATATCGTAATCAAGTCTGAAGGAAATTTCCTACAAACTAAATCAGAACTCGCGAACAACTATCAGGGACTTCCCACACAAACCAAGGAGAGATTCTGCGATGGCAAAACCCACAGGATCGGTTGCACCCAAAGAACGAATCAACATCCGATACGTGCCCGCCACAGGTGATGAACAGGCTGAAGTAGAGCTGCCGCACAAGATGCTGGTGATGGGCGATTTCGGCCTGGATGACGCCCGCGCGCTGGAAGACCGAACGGTCATGCGCATCGATAAACACACCTTCAACAATGTGTTGAATGACGCCGACGTCCGTCTGGCCATGTCGGTGCCCTCCATGCTCACCACGGCTGCCGACGCGGAGCTGGCGGTTCATCTGCAGTTCAGATCGCTCAATGACTTCGCACCAGACGGTATCGCCCGCCAGGTACCGGAGCTGAGCAAGCTGCTGGAGCTTCGCGAAGCGCTGGTGGCGCTGAAAGGCCCACTGGGCAACGTGCCCGCGTTCCGCAAGCAACTGCAGCACCTGCTGAGCAACGAGCAGGCCCGCAAGCAACTCGCCGAAGAGTTGAACCTGGTGCTTGAGGCGCCAAAAGAAAACTGAGACAACGGAGCGTCCCATGGCAAAGTCAACCAGCACTCCCCTCGCCGCTGAACGGTCGGGCGAAACATTGAGCAACGCCACGTTGCTCGACCAGATCATGGCCGAAACCAAACTGGTGCCCGCACAAGAGGGCTATCAAGTCGCTCGCCAAGGTGTATCGGCCTTTATTGCCGAAATACTCAAAAGTAATGATCCAGATCAACTCATCAACAAACACCGCGTCGACCAGATGATTGCAGAGCTGGACCGGGTGCTCAGCCAGCAGATGGATACCATCCTCCATCAATCGGCATTCCAGGAACTTGAATCTTCATGGCGCAGCCTCAAACTTCTTCTCGACCGCACGGACTTTCGCGAGAACATCAAGCTTGAAGTACTGCATGTGAGCAAAGACGACCTGCTCGATGACTTTGAAAATGCGGCCGACATTACGTGCAGCGGTATGTACAAACACGTTTACACCGCAGGTTATGGGCAATTCGGTGGTGAGCCGGTGGCGGCCATGTTGGGCAACTACCACTTCGGCCCCGCTGCCACAGACATCAAACTGTTGAGTTACATGGCGTCTGTCGGTGCCATGGCGCACGCCCCCTTCCTTGCCGCCCCCGCACCCGATTTCTTCAATTTGAGCAGCTTTGAAGAGCTGCCCAACCTGAAGGAGATCAAAGACATCTTCGCAGGGCCACGGCATGCCAAGTGGCGCGCCTTCCGCGAAAGCGAAGACGCTCGGCACGTTGCGCTGACCGGGCCACGTTTCATGCTCCGCTCGGCCTACCACCCTCAGGAACAGCCGATCAAAACCTTCAACTACGAAGAAAACATCGACGGGCGACACGACAACTACCTGTGGGGCAACTCCGCTTTCCTGCTGGCCAGCTGCATCAACGACAGCTTTGCCCGCTACCGGTGGTGCCCGAACATCATTGGCCCGCAGTCCGGTGGCGCCGTCGAGGACCTGCCCGTGCATCTGTATGAGGCGCTGGGGCAACTGCAAGCGAAAATTCCAACCGAGGTGCTGATATCCGACCGCAAGGAATTCGAGCTGGCCGAAGAAGGCTTCATCGCCTTGACCATGCGCAAGGACAGCGACAACGCCGCGTTCTTCTCGGCCAATTCGGTCCAGAAACCGAAGCAGTTCCCCAAGACGCCGGAAGGCCTGCAGGCCCAAACCAACTACAAGCTGGGCACGCAACTGCCCTACTTGTTCATCGTCAATCGCCTGGCCCATTACATCAAGGTGCTGCAACGCGAGCAGATCGGCAGCTGGAAGGAACGCCGCGATCTTGAGTCCGAGCTGAACAAATGGATCAGGCAGTACGTCGCCGACCAGGAAAACCCTTCGGCCGATGTGCGCAGCCGTCGCCCATTGCGGGCCGCGAAGGTCGTGGTTTCGGACGTTGCCGGGGATCCGGGCTGGTACCAGGTCTCGCTCGCCGTGCGCCCGCACTTCAAATACATGGGCGCAAATTTCGAGATCTCGCTGGTTGGCCGGCTTGATACCGAATGAGTGGTTTTTTCAATCGCTTGGTGACGGACCCGTCTGTTACCCGCACGCCTTCCCGGCAAGAAAACGCTGCCGAAAAGATTGCCGCCATCAAGCGCCACCTGGAAACGCTACTCAATGCACGTCAGGGCTGCTCACAAAGCAGCCCTGAACTGGGCCTGCATGACTTCAACGGGCATGCCACAAGCAGTGGCGACCTGTTGAAGCAAGTGAGTGCCGACATACGCCGCACCATTCAGCGCTTCGAGCCGCGCGTGCACGTGCGGGCGCTCAAGGCCATGCCCGCGTGTCACGCCCCGCTGGAGCTGCATTTCAGGCTGGACTGCCAGGTGCAGGTCAACAACCACCACGAGCAGCTGCAACTGGAGCTGCTGGTCAACGGCCATAGCCGCCATACCCGAGTGAGGTGACCGATGTCACTCAAGGATCGATTCAGCGAAGAGTTGCGTTACCTGCATGAACTGGGCAACGACTTCGCTACCGACAACCCACAACTTGCCCGGCTGCTGGGCAAAGGTGGCAGCGACCCGGACGTCGAACGGCTGATGGAGGCTTTTGCCTTCCTCACCGCCAAGTTGCGCCTCAAGCTGGAGGATGACCTGCCAGAGCTGACGCACCCCATGCTGCAGTTGCTGTGGCCCAATTACCTGCGGCCCCTGCCGAGCGCCACGATCATCCAGTTCACGCCACTCAAGCAAGCGCTCAGCCAATCACGCTGCATTCCCAAGGGCTCACCGTTGTTCTCCAGGCCTGTGGATGGCGTGCCTTGTGAATTTCGCACGTGCACGGCCGTGGACATCCACCCGTTCGAGATCGAATCGGTCAGCGCTACCCAGACGCTCGACAGTTCGGTAGCACGCATCGAACTGCGCACCCTGGTCGAGCGCCCCTTGAACACCCTCGGCTGCGACAGCCTGGATTTCCACTTGAGCGGTGATGACAAGACAGCCCGCACGCTCTACCTGTGGCTTGCTCAATACCTCAAGCATGTGGCGGTAACGATCGATGGCCAGGTGCACCGGTTGCCGGCCAGCAGCATCATCTTTCCGGGCTTCAGCGCGAACGAAGGGCTGCTGCCGTATCCGCAGAACGTCTTCGATGGCTATCGGATCCTGCAGGAATACTTCGTTTTCGCGAAGCGCTTCCACTTCTTCAGCGTTAGCGCACTGCAGAAAGTCTGGCCCGATCAAGCGACTCGGCAGGTGGGCATCGAACTTCACTTCACCCGCCAGCTACCTGCCTCGTTGCGTATCGGCATGGCGGATTTGCGCCTGTTCTGCACGCCGGCGGTCAACCTGTTCAGCTACAGCGCCGAACCTATCGACCTCTCCAACCGGCAGGCCCCTGCCGAGCTGACCCCCAGAGGGAAAGAGCGGCATGCGTATGAGATTTTCAGTGTCGACAAGGTGGTCAGCACCCGCACCACAACAGACGGCAGCACCGGCGAACACCTACGCACGTTCCGCCCGTTCGAATCGTTCGCCCATGAGATCGAGCATGCTCAAGGGCGCACGGCGTTGTACTACCGCTACACCCTCGAGGAGTCCTTGCGCGGCGAGGGCGTCACACATCGCATCGCCTTCGTGCGTGCCGATGCCAACGCTTACACCGGTGAGCTGGAAACGGCGTCCATCGACCTGACCTGCACCAACCGCGATCTGCCCCTGGCGTTGGGCGTCGACGACATCGATGTGGTTTCCGAAGCCACGCCAGCGCTGACCACCTACACCAACATCTGCAAACCCACCCGCCCCTACCGACCAGTGCTGGATGGCCAGTTGCAGTGGGCGCTGGTTTCCAACATGTCGCTCAACTACCTGTCGCTGCTGTCTGCCGAGCCGCTGAAGGCGGTGATTCGTGCCTATGACTTCGTGGCCTTGCACGACCTGCAGCAGACACGCACGACCCACAAGCGCCTGGAAGGCATTCGCGATGTTCAGACCGAGCCTCTGGATTGGCTGATCAAGGGCCAGCCCATTCGCGGGCTACGCACACGGCTGAAGCTGGACCAGGCCGCCTTCCTGTGCGAAGGCGACCTGTACCTGTTCGGCTGCGTGCTGGCGCACTTCTTCGCCCTGTACGCCAGCATCAATTCCTTCCATCAACTGGAAGTGATCAACATCACCAACAACGAGCACTACACATGGCCCATCCAGACCGGCAAACAACCGCTGATCTAGCCGACAGGCTGCTCGCCGAGGCACACCAGTACAACTTCTACCAGTTGCTGGAGCGCCTGCACGGCTTGCATGGGGATGACCTGGAACCGCGCTGGCCGGACCAGACCACCCGGCTGCGCGTGCGGCTGGCCTGTGACCCACGGCTGACCTTTCCGGTTTCCGACGTGTACAAAGCCGAACGCATGCCCGGGGCAGAAGACCGCTACCGCGTGTGCGCCACCTTCATGGGCCTGCATGGCACTGACTCACCCTTGCCTGCCTACTACCTGGAGCAGGTGGCCTACGAGCATGCGCAGGGTATCGGTGTGCGGCCGGCCTTTTTCGACTTCTTCAACCACTACCTGCTCAGCCTGCTGCACCGCGTGTGGCGCAAGTACCGCTACTACATTCGCTTCCAGCCAGGTGCCAGCGATGGCTTCTCCCAGTACATCTTTGCCCTGCTGGGGTTGAATGACAAACAACTGCGCGGCGACACGCCGTTGCCCTGGAGCCGACTGCTCAGCTTCGCCGGTGTCATCGCCAGCCGCAGCCGCGCACCGGGCACCGTGGCGGGCATCATCGCCCACTGCTTCGACCTGAAACAGGTGCACATCAGGGAGTTCGAGACCCGCTCGGTGCCTACGACAACCCGGCAACTGGTAAGCCTTGGCCGCAGCAACGGCGAGCTGGGCACTTCGTTCCTGGTCGGCAGCCGCACGCGAACGCGCAGCAGCAAGTTCACCATCGTGATCAGCGAGCTGGACCAAACCCAGCTGCGTGGCTTGCTGCCCAGCGGCATCAACTTCAATCGCCTGCGCGCCTTGATCGACTTCCTGCTGCGCGATGGGTTGGCCTACGACCTGGAATTGCGGCTGCAGCGGAACGCGCTGTCGCCCTTCTGCCTGCACCCGAGCCAGGGCGCCCACCTGGGCTGGACCAGCTTCACCGATGACCGCCATGGCCAGATCAGCCCCGTGGTGCGCTTTCGGGGGCGCTCATGAGCACATTGACCTTGAACATTACCAACCTCGACCAGTTGCAGCACAACGTCACGGCCCGGCACACATTCGATCGCGCAGGCGGCACCATCGGCAGCGTGGGGGCCGCGTGGCTGATCAATGACGGTGCACAGGGCGTGGCACCGATCCACTGCGAGATCCGCTGGCTCGAAGGTAGCTTCTGCGTCATCGACCGCTGCGGGCGCACCTACCTGAACGACAACCTGGGCAGCCTGGGCACGCGGTCAGCCAGGCGGCTGCTTGAGGGCGACCGGCTTCGAGTCGGCGCTTATCGGCTGTTGGTCCAGCTCTCGCCAGCGGATGCCCGTTCGCTGGAGGCGTTATTCAACCCCGATTCACGGGTGCTCGACCAATTCATCCTGGATGCACCTGCAGAGCGTTGGCCTGCCCAGCCCGCAACGGCCCAGGTCGCCGAGATTTGCTCGGTATTCGCCCAAGGTATGGGCAACGATCCCTTGGCAGCACTGGACGCGGTGACGCAAGCCACGGCGCAGGACCCGCTGGACCGCCTGGTTGCAGGAGAACGCCCATGACGCGTCATTCACTGGTGGCCGGGCTTCTGGCAACCCTGATCGGGCTCTCGGGCTGCACCGCCCTGGGCAAAATGGGCCAAGTGGCGCTGAACCCTTCGATACCCGTCGGGCCGCCCAAGGATTACCCTACCGAAATTGCTTTCAGCATCAACGCCAGCCCCACACTCAACAGCAACCCCAGCAGTGTGGACGTGCTGGCCGAGCAAGAAAGCAGCCTGGCCCCCAGCCCCTACGCAGTCACCTTGAGCGCGGGCGACCCCTACGCCCTGGCCGAGAAGGTCGGCACCCTGTTCGAGTTTCTGCAGGAGCAGTACCCGGCCGCCTCGCCTGTCGAGTTACCAGAGGAGGAGGCCGATCTCCCGCTTCGCTCGCCCTTCGAGCACAGCACACCCGGCCGCTACGAAGACGCGAACATGGTGCTGACCTTACCGCGCAGCACCACGCCGGCCACCGAAGCGGTGGCTACGCCCATGGCTATCAAGATCCTGCAACTGCGCGACGACTCATTGCTGCGCAACAGCCTTTATGAGCTGCTGGACAAAGACCCCGCCAAGGCGCTGCGCAGTACCTATATTCGCGATGACGATTACCTGCTGCACCCTGGGCAGTTCAAGTTCATTCCCTTTACCGCCATCGAGCCCGAGACCCGCTTCGTTGCCGTGATCGCCGATTACCGCAACCAGGACGATGCCACCTGGAACCAGGTACTGCGCATTCCACCGCGGGGCCACCAGATCATCCTGTCGGTGTTGCTCAACGACACGCAGGTTTTGCTCAAGGAGCAAGACTGATGGCGCCGGCAACCCTGCCCTTCTCGCTCACTCACGCTGACACGGAGCGCTCATGAGTTCACGTAATCCCGTCCTGTGGCCTGAAGGCCTGTTCGTCAAACCGCAGCATTTCCAGCAAGCTACCCGCGCCGCTGAAGCAGCCCAGCACCAACGTCTGGCCAGCCTGAACGCGGCCTTCTATGGCTTCAGCGAGCTGCAACTGAACGAGGAATACCTGAGCCTGGGCAAGGTCGCGATCACCCGCGCCCGCGGCATCATGCCGGACGGTACGGTGTTCGACATTCCGGCAGACCTGCCGCCGCCGCCGCCGCTGGAAATCGACGACGACGGCGCAAAGGACAGCGAGGTTTACCTGTGCCTGCCGCTGCGCACCGAGGGCGGTCGAGAGGTGAGTTGGCCCGACAACGCCGCCAATTTCCGCTACAGCGCTCAGCCCCAGGAAATCAAGGACACCCACAGCGCCGATGGCGACCTGGCCCAGGTCGATCTGGCAGTGCCCAACCTGCAACTCAAGCGCAAGGCTGACGACAGCAGCGCCTACACCCGCCTGGCACTGGCACGTATCCTGGAGCGGCGACCCGATGGCAGCCTGCAACTCGACGAAGGGTTCTACCCGACCAGCGTCTCGGTACGGGCTGTGCCCGCACTGCAGCGTTACCTCGAAGAAATCACCAACACCCTGCGCGAGCGCTCACGCAACCTGGCCAGCCGAATTGGCGCTGCTGGCCAATCCGGCATCGCCGATATCCGCGACTTCAACCTGTTGCAAGCCATGAACCGCTGGTGGCCGTGCTTCCAGCACCTGGCCAGGCAGGGGCAGACACACCCTGAGCAGCTGTACCTGCACATGAGCCAGGCGTGCGGCGAGTTCGTGACCTTCACCGACGAAAGCCGGTTGCCTGCCGAGTACCCCGCCTACCAGCACAGCGCATTGCGTGCGTCGTTCAAACCCCTGCAGGACACGTTGCGCCGCGCCCTGGGTACGGTCCTGCAGCCGCGGGCGGTCTCCCTACCGCTGAACGCGCTGGATTACGGGGTAATGACGACGACGCTCGAAGACCGCCGCCTGATCGATGACGCGGACTTCATCCTCGCCGTGCGTGCAGACATGCCGCCGCCGACCTTGCGCCAACTGTTCATGCAGAAGGCCAAGGTCACGTCCCTGGAAACCTTGAATGACCTGGTGCACAAGCAACTGCCCGGTATTGCGCTACAACCGCTGCCGGTGGCGCCGCGCGAGCTGCCCTTCCATGCGGGCTTCAGCTATTTCGGGCTCGACCGCCGCGACCCGGCCTGGGCCTGCATGAACACGGCCAACGGTTTCGGGATTCATATCGCCGGGGAATTCCCGGGGCTCGAATTGCAGTTCTGGGCGATCAGGAGTGAGTGAAATGCACGCGAACGACGCGAATGACCACCTTGGCGATGGCAGCGCACCTGCGAAAGTCGAGCAGCTGCGCTGGATGCTTGAAAACACTGCAGGCACAAAGGGGGCAGGATGCTCGACACCCACGCCAGAACCCGATCCGGCGGGTGAAGGCTACCCAGCCGATCCGGATTTCCAACTGCGAGGCGGCTACAGCAACGTGATGCTGGACGCCGCCGCCCCTTTGCTCGGCTTGGTCATGCGCATCCGCACGCTCGATACACTGCCCAACCTCGAACAAGTGCACCGGCAGGTGCGCAACCAGATCGAAAATATTCAGCAAGAGCTGCGTCAGCATGGCTACGAGGCCACGCAACTTCTGGCCTATTCCTATGGCCTGTGCCTGTTCATCGATGAAGCCGTGATGGAGAGGCCCTGGGGCCAGGCAAGCCTCTGGAGCCAGGAGCCCCTGCTCAGCATCTACCACAGCGAAACCTTTGGCGGCGAAAAGATCTTCACCGTGATCTCGCGCCTGATGCAAGAACCCCAGCGGTACCAGGACGTGCTGGAGTTCATGTACTTCATTCTGTGCCTGGGGCTCAAAGGCAAGTATGGCCTCGCCCCCAAAGGCGACGAAACGCTGAACACCCTCATTCACCAGCTCCACGCAATCATCCGGGAGCTACGTGGGCCTACGCCGACAACGGTCTGCGACCCTTACAGCAACGTTGCCCCGCGCAACTTCCGCATGAACCGGCAATGGCCTTGGTGGAGCCCTCTGGTGCTTTCCGCCCTTGCGATGGCCACGGCCTACGGCATCTACAGCTACCGGCTGCACCTGATCACCCATGAGGTGCTGCAGTCACTCGACAGCATCTTGCAGCAGTAGCCGCCGGCAGTCGGCACGACCGTATTCAACGAATTGACGGGGCGTTTGCCCCGTTGAACAACCCCATCGATTCCGATGGCCACGTAGCCGCTTGTGCGCGTGCTTTTCCACATGGACGCAGGAGAAACTGCCATGCCAACACCCGCTTACATCAAGATCGAAGGCCAGACCCAGGGCAACATCACCGCGGGCGCCTTCACCGCCGAATCAGTTGGCAACATCTTCGTCGAGGGGCACGAAGATCAAATGCTGGTACAGGCACTCAAACACAAGATAACCGTGCCCACCGACCCCCAAAGCGGTCAGCCTGCTGGGCAGCGTGTTCACGGGCCTCTGATAATCACGTGCTCTCTTAATAAAGCGGTGCCCCTTCTGTACAGCGCTCTGTCCAGTGGAGAACTGCTACCTAATGTGGAAATCAGCTGGTACCGCACATCTATTGAGGGCAAGCAAGAATGCTTCTTCAGCACGAAGTTGATCGATGCCGTCATCGTCGACATCGACTTGGAGATGCCCCATGTTCAAAAGCAGGAGAACAAAGACTTCACTCAGTTCGTCGAGGTTTCGATGAGCTATCGCGGCATTGAGTGGGAGCACATCACCGCCAGCACGGCGGGTTCCGATGACTGGCGTAGACCCATAGAGGCTGTCTGATTCAACGACACCAGCCCGGGCAGGAATACTGCCCGGGCTGCAAAGACCAGGTCAGCGAAACAGGACTTCCCATGCCTCGTCAATCCAACCTCCGTTACAGCCTTCAGCCACTGGTTGGCAATGCCGAATTTGAAGTAGTGTCGTTCGAACTCAAGGAAGCGATCAGCACGCCTTTCACCCTCGAACTGAAATTGATCAGCTTCGAACCGGACATCGATTTCGGCCAGTTGCTGGATAAGCCGATTGTCTTCACGATCTGGGACGGTGAACGACCCGTACGGTACGTACATGGGTTGGTCAGTAGTCTTAGCCAAGGGGAAAGTGGCTTCCATCGCACTTACTACCATGCGTTAGTCGAACCTGTTCTGGCCCGCGCCGGACTGCGTTCGAACTG
Organism: Pseudomonas sp. NBRC 111127; assembly: GCF_001320345.1. Lineage (NCBI taxonomy): Bacteria > Pseudomonadati > Pseudomonadota > Gammaproteobacteria > Pseudomonadales > Pseudomonadaceae > Pseudomonas > Pseudomonas sp. NBRC 111127. Next base: position 43,079 of record NZ_BCBD01000014.1, read on the forward strand.
GCGCATCTTCCAACAAAAAACCGTGCCGCAGATTCTTGAGCTGATGCTCAAGCGTCAGGGCATCGTTCAATACGAGCTTCGCGCGAACAGGGATCACCACGTGCGCGAGTTCTGCGTGCAAGCGGGCGAGACTGACCTTGCCTTCATCGCCCGCCTGGCGGCTGAAGAGGGCTTTGTCTATCGCTTCGAGCACAGTGAAACCCTGCATAAGCTGATCATCACGGATCAGCTGCTATCCCTCGGGCTGATCAGCCATGGGGCGCTCAAGACCGACAACGGTGACGAAGGCTTCTTCGACGGCGAAGACGTTATCGACCCCGACACCGTGCTGTATCAGTCCGACAGTGGCGGCGATCAGGCCAGGCCTTGCCTATGGCGCTTGCGCTACAGCGAGCACGTCAGAACCTCGCGACAGGTCCAGCGCGACTACACCTTCACCAACCCGGCGTATCGCCAGGAACACCGTGCTTCGGGTGCTTTTCTGGAACACCAGTCCAGCGACTACGAGCGCTTCGACTACCCCGGCCGCTACAAGCGCGATGCCGTGGGCAAGCCGTTCACTGAAAACCGGATCACCGCCCTGCGCCATGATGTGCGCATCGCGCAGGTGCAGGGGGATGACGTCAGGCTGCAGCCTGGCCTGAGCTTCACACTCACAGGCCACCCTCGCGACGACCTAAATGTGCATTGGCGCGTGAACAGCGTGGCTCACAAGGGCAGCCAGTTCACCAGCCTCCAGGAAGAAGCAGCCGGCGTCGATCAAAGCACACGCTATGAGCAAACCGCCCAACTGGTACCCGGCAGAACCGAGTGGCGCCCCCCTCCGCTGGACAAGCCTCGAGTCGATGGCCCGCACATGGCAACCGTGGTCGGCCCTCCGGGCGAGGAGATCTACTGCGACGAATGGGGCCGGGTCAAGGTCAGCTTCCCCTGGGACCGGGAGAGCAACAACGACGAGTTCAGCTCCTGCTGGGTGCGTGTATCCCAAGGGTGGGCAGGTGGCAGTTGGGGCTCGATGGCCATCCCGCGCATCGGGCAGGACGTGGTCATCCAGTACGTCAACGGCGACCCCGACCAGCCGATGATTATCGGGCGTACCTATTGCGGTAACCAGCTGCCGCCCTACGACCTGCCCGACCACAAAACCCGCATGACCATCAAGAGCCAGACCCACAAGGGTGATGGCTTCAACGAGCTGCGGTTCGAGGACGAGCTGGGTCGACAGGAAGTGTTTATCCATGCGGAGAAGGACCAGAACAACGTCGTCAAACACAACGAAACCACCTTCGTCGGCAATGACCGCAGCGAGCGGGTGGATCATAACGAAACCATCTCCATCGGTGCCAACAAGACCGAGACCATCGCATTGGCCAAGGCATTGACCATTGGCGCGGGCTACCAGGTCAGTGTCGGTGCGGCAATGAACACGACAGTTGGTCTTAGCCAAAGCGAGCAGGTAGGCATTCACAAGTCCGTGATCGTTGGCAACCGCTTCAACATCACAGCAGGCGACGAACTCAGCATCACGGTTGGTAATGCGTCGTTGGTCATGAAGTCCGACGGAACCGTGCTGATCAACGGCAGCAACTTTGACTTCAGTGCCACAGGGCCTGTGCAAATCAACGGCAAGGATGTCGATCTTAACTGAAGGGGTAACCCAGGATGGAATTTCGCAACCTGACGCCGTTTGACGTCATGTGCTTCAGTGCGCTCGCGCCCGACGGTCAGGATCATCCTGTCATAGCCATGAAGGTCGGTTATCGACTCGAACCGCTTGAGGGCTGTCCTGGCAAACTCCGAGCCGTCGTCATTGATGACGAACCAGTGCAGCTTTGCATGGCCGATATCTATTATGCAGAGATCGGCAGCAGTTCCGTAGTCGAAGAGAGCGACTTGGCGCCATTCAAGCCACGCTGCGATGTCATCGTCGTCGGCCATGCGCACGCGCCGGCAGGACAACCTGCAACTTCGTGGGAAGCCAGTGTCCGTATTACTTCGACCCGTCCCAAGCAAGTAATCCCTGATCCACCACCCCCGAAGCGCGCACCGAATGTTTACCTGACCGCCGATGAACTGCAGGCACACCAAGCAGAAGTACTAGAAGTTCGGCTTCGCAACAGGGAACAGCTCACGCCAATCGTGTTACTGGACAAGACGCTGCGCTTCACCGGTCCACGAAAATTTCATCACAACTTCTTCGGCTGGCATCTCTCCGACCCAGAGCCTGTCACACGCGTTCCTCTGCGTTGGGAACATGCTTTTGGTGGCGCCAGCCAGTTCGCCAATCCCAAATATGGGCATAACCCCGATGCCCCCGAGTTCCTGCTCAACGAAGTGTGCTTCAGTAATCCGCTGGGCTGTGGCTGGCTGGAGTATCGCCATGAAAAGCTGCACTACGAGCAGAGCGGCGACAAGCTCGCCAGCCTGTCAGCGCCTCAGATCGAACATTTGGACGCCCCCATCGAGCGCCTGTTGCGCGCGCGGCATCCAGCTGGCCCGCTGAATGCCGCTGCTATGGCTGAGGTAGCTGCCTCCTATGGCTGCAGGCCAGCCGGCTTCGGCAGCGTTGGTCGCGCCTGGGCACCGCGCTTGGCACTTGCTGGCACTTATGACGAAAGTTGGAAAGACAATCACTGGCCGGGATTGCCACAGGACTTCGATTTCGGCTACTGGAATGGAGCTCCGGTTGACCAGCAAGTTGCTTTTCCTACACCAGATGCACGCGTTGCCCTGTTCAACTTGATTAATCCATCCCTGAGCCAGGATGGGCACTGTGAAGTCCAGCTTCCAGGCCACCGCCCCTTCGTGCTAATGCGCATGACCAACGGCGGAATACTGCCGCTGCCAATGCTCACCGACACATTGCGCATCGACACCGATGCCATGACTCTCTCGATGACGCACCGCATCAGCCTCTCCAATTCGCTTGATATCCGCGTGCTCGAGGCGCGTTTCGAAACCAATCCCGACGCTCCCATCATTCGGCGCGCCCCACACCGCGGCAGGGAGCACGTCTGATATGGCCGATACCGTAATGGCCCGGCAGCAGACTAAATGGACGGTCATCAGCATCGCGCCAGACGTTTGCAAAACACCGATGGGCAGCAGCGTTCCACCCGTGCCCTATCCGGTCACGGCAGAGCTGAATACCAGCACCGGTGTGGCGAAAAGCGTGCGCGCTAATGGCCATCCGGTGGTTGTCTACAAGCGCAGTTTCACTCCCAAGACCATCGGTGACGCCGCTGGCCAAGCCAAAGGCGTCAAGAGCGGTACCGTCGAAGGCAAATGCCACCCGTTGGAGCACAGTAGTTCCGTGCGTGCGGAAGGTTGTCATCTGATTCGACATGGGGACCTATTCTGGATGAATGGGAGTTGATGCCATGAATGTTCAACCAACTCAACTGGAAACGCTTGTCGTCCAGGTGCACGAAGTACAGTTACGGAAGCTACCAAGCGGTCCCGACAGGATGTATGTGCAAACCGATGGCTCCGGCAATGTGCTGATCGACTTTGCCAGTGACACCGACGAATGGAGCAAATCCCTGGCACTGAGTGAAGAGGAGTATGAGGCCCTCCGTCAGGAAGCGTTCCACAAGGAATTGGCTGACTTGAAGGACATACCGACCTACACTCAACTCTATGCTTCATCAAAAAACAGCGGCTCGACTACCACGCCGAATCGCAACACATTGGGTAGAGTGATCGGTGAAACGAGCGCCATCGGCGATGCTGCGGAGTACTCCAACCCCGAGATAGAAAGCGAAACACCGGCAGAAGGCATTACAGGCGATGAAATACTGGATGGGCTTCAGCTAGGGTTAGATATCGTAGGTCTGATTCCAGTCGTTGGCGAAATAGCTGATGTCGCTAATGCGGGCATCAGCCTCGCACGTGGAGACTATGCGGGAGCAGCCCTGTCTCTGCTATCGGCAGTTCCTTTTGCTGGATACCTTGGAACAGCAGGAAAAATAGGTAGACATGGCGCCAAGGCAGTGGCAGAGACATCCGTCAAGACATCCAAGGAAGTTGTTGAGCGAACAGCAACAGAAGCAGCGCAGAAGCGAGCTAAGGAAGCAGCCGCACGCAGACAAACGTCAGGCGCAAAAGTACGACCGAAGAAGCTGCAAAAGAAAAAACCAGAGTGCTTCGACCCTCGACAGTCTGACGCCTACAAAAAAATGAGCGAGACAGAAAAAAGGCTATCTCAAAGACTATGCTCTCCAGCTCAAGCGGCAGGAGGATGCAATCAACAACATGTCGGCCAAAGAATTCTCTGGAGCAAGGAGAATGTTCGAGGAAACCAAGCGGAAAACTGGAGATTCCGGCCGAAATCCTCTGGCAGAAAAAGCGCAGCGTGACTACCGGCGTGACAGGCGTAAAGAAATAGAGAAAAGCATATACCAAAACCAAAAGAAACAAGGGCGTAGCCCCTAAAGTTGCGAAAGCCGAGGCCAAAGCAGAGAGCGGCGCAATCATGGAAAAGCTAACAGCGCTCCACGAGCCTGATATGATCGCGGGAGGCTGGGCCAAACCCGACCCTACCGGATTAGGAGACAAACGTGTAAACAGCGCTATTGGTGGAAGCTGGCGACATAGGGAAAGAATTGAGACCCTCGAACGCGCAGCAGAAAGAGCCATTAAGCGGGGCGATGGTAAAGACATGATGAATGTAGAATTAACCATTTGCCCTCCAGATAAAAAGAGGAAATAATTAATGCGTGATTTAGATTTCGCTGAATTCATAGAGTGTTTTGGAGAAGCGACTCAGCGAACCTGCGTACCAGAAGCTAGCCTTGACAAATGGAAGAGCATACTTCCACCTGCATTAATCCAATACTGGAAAGATGAAGGATGGGCAGGATATGCAAATGGACTTTTTTGGACCGTCAACCCCGATAATTACGAGCACATTAAAAATGCCTGGCTCAAGGATACACCGATAGAATCCCTCGATAAATTTCATGTCATTGCTAGAAGCGCATTTGGAAATCTTTACTTATGCGGCGAAAAAACCGGACACAGCGCCTCAATCATCTGCAACCACAATGAAATACTCGCATTAAAAAATCGACTGAAAGCTAAAGAGCTAGAAGCTCAAAACCTCACGATCCAATCGCTATTCGGCACTAGCGAACCAGAAGACTATGATAATACAGACTCAAACGGCAAGCCATTATTCGAGCGTGCAATCAAGAAATACGGCCCGCTCGCTCCAGATGAGATTTATGGCTTCGAACCTGCTTTAGTGGCCGGAGGAAAACCCACCCTGCAAAATCTCAGTAGATTAAAGCTCGATCCTCACCTGCTAATCCTACGTAATTTCGACACACCGAGACTACCCTTCTCCAATACAGACCTGGACAAGCTGATTAAATAGCCCCCTTTACTCAGCAAATATATTTATGTGAAACCACCCGAAATCACTCAGTGGCATCATAAGATTTCAAACCGTGCAAATGACAGCAGCATCAGCACAGGGGATTACCACCTGTGCTGAATCAAACCCACATACAGCCAACGAAACAGATCTGCCCCATCACCGATGACCAAGACTTATTAAACTCAGTTTATATAAAGCGCGGCAGCGGAAAGAGAGCTGAGAGTCAATTTCGATGGACTGACTCACTAGGCCATCGAAGCAGAACTCCACTACTCCTGTAGTAAAATTGGTCCATGCGACTCTCCGGCAGTGAAAGTATAGTCGCATTCTTATTTTATTCCTGTGTGGGGATACCAACCCTGGCCAGAACTCGCCACCTGCCACGTCGAGAAGCCTCATATAGAGATGCCATGCTCTGTGCCGCAGGCATCCGTCCGCCTGCACTGATCGCAGCCGGAGCAACATGTTCGTAGTCAAGCCGTCTTTCAATGCCCCTCTAAGCAACTGCTCCCACAAAGCTCCTCCACGCGGTTGCCATCTTCTCCTATGGCACCCCCTTACTGGAGGTGAGCGATGAACTTGCGCCACTTAAAGTGCTTCCTCGCCGTCGCCGAAGAACGCCATTTCACTCGCGCCCCGAGCGTTTGCACATCGCACAATCCCCGCTCTCTCGCACCATTCGCGACCTGGAACACGATCTGGGGGTCGCCTTGTTCGAACGCGGCGCCGGTATCGGGACAAATCTGACTCCGGCAGGCCAGGCGCTTGCTGAATCTGCCCCGCAGATTTTCAGCCTGGTCGATCAGGCGCGCAGTGCCACTTTGGCAGCCGCTGCCGGTTCACTCGCAACACGTGGCCGAACAACTCAACGGCCTGTAGCACAACCTGTTTGATGTCGGTTTTGCCTGCGGTCCCGGCAAACCCCACGGCCTTTCCAGCGAAACGCTGTGGCAGACTGAGCTGGTCGCCCCCTCCCACTTCGTCATCCGCTGCTGGCCGGGGGGCACATTACTCACCGTGGCGGCCCAGGCTAGCAGCCAGGAGATGTTGATTTCTTTGGTGGCCGGTGGATATGCCGTGGGACTGAGCTGTACGGCCCAATTGAAGGCGCACGATATCGAAGACATCGTGCTGCGGCCTCTGGCCGGTGAGGCGGTTAACGTATCGACACATCTGCTCTAGGCCACGTACGAACCTGGCACGCCCTTGGCGCGCTTTATCCATCGAGCCTTGCGGATAGCGGCTACCCCGCATTGATGCCAGAAGAAACCGGATAAGTTGTAGGGGATTTCTGCTTAACGTCCTCGCGGCCCGCGGACTGAGCCGGGGCACCCTGCAGTGCTCAGGAACCTGGCGTCCATTAAGGCAGGCGCTATGAGCAAACCGCCCAACTTGTTCCCGCCAAAACCGAGTGGTGCCCCCCATCCGCTCGAAAAGCCCCGTGTGGACGGCCCGCACATGGCGACCGTCCTCGGGCCGCCTGGTGAGGAGATCTATTGCGATGAATGGGGCCGGGTCATGGTCAGCTTCCCCTAGGACCGGGAAAGCAACAAACAACAAACTCAGCTCTTGCTGGGAGCGGGTATCCCAGGGTTGGGCCGGTGGCAATTGGGGAGCGGTGGCCATCCCGCGTATCGGCCAGGACGTAATCCAGTTCCAGGCAGAAGGGCATAGTCAGCGACCAACGACGCATAAGGCAGGCGCTCAGGTACGTAGTGTAGCCGCATAGAGCTCCTGGCCGTTGACCTTGGCGGCCTTGGGCACAGCGATGAACAGCCGTGCCCTGCGCCCGATGACAAATGGCTCGATCGCACGCTCCGCAACGTTGTACAGCCAGCGTTTCAATTGGCCCAGAATCATTGGCGCGTGAGCCGTGTCTTCCACAAAGGCAGCCAGTTCATCCGCTTGCAGGAGGAAGCCGCTGGCACCGATCAAAACACTCCGAGGCAAAAACCGCCTCTGCGCGGTCTCAGCGTTATGTGCCCTGTTCAACATTCTGGCGCTTTGCTTGATCGCGGCGGTGGCGCTACAGTTGACCAATTGAGTAGGATTTAACGCTCATACTCGTTGTACGGTTAGTTTCGTCCTGGATACGACACCTCCAGATCACGTCGGGGCTGCCTTGAACGGAGGTGCGATGATTAACCGAACAGCAGCGGACTGGCAGCGCCTGCAAGACCTGCCAGCGCTGCTCGAGCAACTGCCTACCCTCGCTGCAGAACTGGCGTTCCCCTTCTACAGCTTCACCTACAGCAGCCAGAACCATCAGCTCAGCGCAGGCAACCTTCCGCCACAGGGCACGCAATTGGTCCAGGCAGCACTGGACTTGCGGCCAGACACTCGCCAGTACTCGAACATGCCCGTGATGTGGAGCGAAAACGCATTCCAGTCTGCCGCCGGCTCATGGGCGACGGCCTATGCTCTGGGCCTGCGTTACGGCTGGATCCAGCCGCTGCACGACGGTAGCGGCCGCAGCAGCCTGACGCTGCTGCGCCCTCATGTCAGGCTGTCGATCACCGAGCATTACGAAAAAGCCGCGTGGGTCATGTGGCTGGGTGAGCGCCTGTACCTGGCAGCCGCCCGGGAGGCAAGACTGGCTGAACGCGAACATGGGCCGGCCTTTAACCCAGCTCAACGAAATCGCTGTAATTGAAAATGGACTTGGAATTTCGTGGCTGACAGAAACGAAAAAAGACGCCTAAGCGTCTATTTTCGATGATTTACAGACCTCAATTGAAACCTGTAAATCCATATTTGGAGCGGGAAACGAGACTCGAACTCGCGACCCCGACCTTGGCAAGGTCGTGCTCTACCAACTGAGCTATTCCCGCGTCGTGATGGGTGCCATTCTAGCGATTTCAAAAACCGCGTCAACCCCTTGATTCAAAAAAACTTTTACTTCTGCTCCGAACCTTCGCGCAGGTGCGGCCAGGCCGCCAGCAGATAGTGCGCCATCGACCACAGTGTGAGCCCCGCCGCCACCAACAGCAGTGCATAGCCGAGGATCACCCAGAAGGTCACCGCTGGCGGGTTGCCCAGCAGGATCACCAGCGCCAGCATCTGCGCTGCCGTTTTCCACTTGCCCAGGTTGGACACGGCCACGTGCGCCCGCGCGCCCAGCTCGGCCATCCACTCGCGCAGTGCCGAAACCACGATTTCACGGCCGATGATCACCGCCGCCGGCAGGGTGAGCCAGAAATTCGCGTGAGTCTGTACCAGCAGCACCAGGGCCACCGCCACCATCAGCTTGTCGGCCACCGGGTCGAGGAAGGCACCGAACGGCGTGCTTTGCTGCAGGCGACGCGCTAGGTAGCCGTCCAGCCAGTCGGTGGCAGCGGCAACCGCGAACACGCTGCTGGCGGCCATGTAACTCCACTGGTACGGCATGTAGAACAGCAGAATGAAGCACGGGATGAGCAGGACGCGTAGAACGGTGAGCAAGTTTGGAATATTCATCGGTACGACTGGCCGCAAGTTGAGCCGGCATTCTACTCGCTATGCAGGCTGGCATAAATTGATTCGGCAAGCTTTTTGCTGATGCCGGGCGCTTTGGCAATTTCATCGATACTGGCGCGGTTGAGCTCCTGCAGGCCGCCGAAATGTTTCAGCAGGTCGCGGCGGCGCTTTGGCCCTACCCCGGCAACATCTTCCAGGCTGGACATCCGCCGCGCCTTGCCACGCCGGGCGCGATGGCCGGTGATGGCAAAGCGGTGTGCTTCGTCACGGATCTGCTGGATCAGGTGCAAGGCCGCAGAATCGCCCTTGAGGGTGAATTCATGGTGCACGTCGTTCAGGTACAGGGTTTCGAAACCGGCCTTGCGCGTGACGCCCTTGGCGACACCCAGCAGGGTCAGTTCGCTGAAACCCAGCTCCTGCATCACATCGCGGGCCATGTTCAGCTGGCCTTTGCCACCGTCCACCAGCAGCACGTCGGGCAGTTTGCCCTCGCCGTCCTTGATGCGCCCATAGCGGCGGGTCAGGGCCTGGTGCATGGCGGCGTAATCGTCGCCAGCGGTGATGCCTTCGATATTGAAGCGGCGGTAGTCGGACTTGATCGGCCCCTCGGGGCCGAACACCACGCAGCTGGCTACGGTGGCTTCGCCACTGGAGTGACTGATGTCGTAGCACTCCAGGCGCTGCGGCACTTCGTCCAGGCCCAGGACCTCGGCCAGGGCCTCGAAGCGGGCCGCCATGTGCTGACGGTTGGCCAGCCGAGCGTTGAGCGCCTGCTCGGCGTTGGTCACGGCCAGTTGCTGCCAGCGGGCCCGGGTGCCCCTTACCCGATGGCTGATGGTCAGCTCGCGCCCACGCAACGTGTGCAGGGCCTCGGTAATGGCGGCGAAGTCTTCGTGCACAACGTTGACGATCAACTCGCCTGGCAGTTCGCGCTCTGCATTGCCCAGGTAGTACTGGGAAAGAAAGGCGGCCATGACCTCGGCCAGGTCTTCCTCGATGCCCACCTGTGGGAAGAAGTTCTTGCTGCCCAGTACCCGCCCACCGCGCACGCTGATCAGGTGCACGCAGGCGCCACCCGGGTTGACGAAGGCAGCGATGACATCGACATCACCCGTGCCACCTTCGATGTACTGCTGGTCCTGCACGCGGCGCAGCAGGCTGATCTGGTCGCGCAGTTCGGCGGCTTTTTCGAAATCGAGTGCCATGGCGGCTTTCTCCATTTCTGCATTCAACTCATTGCCCAACTGCTGGCTGCGCCCTTCCAGAAACATCACCGAATGGCGCACGTCCTCGGCATATTCCTGGGCGCTTACCAAGTCGGTGCACGGCCCTTTGCAGCGCTTGATCTGGTACTGCAGGCAGGGCCGGGTGCGGTTGGCGTAAT